>NZ_JBDOBO010000004.1:0-72826 GCF_047723935.1 Gluconobacter sp. | reverse complement strand
AAATTTGGGGTGGGTGGGTGTTTATTTGGGGGGGGGGTCCACGAGCCCCCCGCCTTTTTTTCCCGCGCGGGGGGGGCTTGACCAAATGGGCGGGGCCCCCCCGGCGCCCCGCCCCCGATCCAGGTCTTCCATGGAAAGGGTTGGGTTGAACCGTCTGAGGCTGGTGACGCCGAATTCTCGTATTCCGCAGGGAACGATGCCGTCAAAGTCATCAAGGGCTGGATCAAGGTTGATCGAGACGCCGTGCCAGCTGACCCATCGGCTGACCCGGATGCCAAGCGCAGCGATCTTGGCTTCTTCGCCTGTAAGAGGATCAAAGGCCCAGACGCCGATGCGTCCTTCTCTCGTAAAAGCCGTTACACCGAGGTGTCTGAGGGTCTCAATGATCCAGGTTTCAAGTCCTTTGACGAACGCGCGAAGATCCTTGGGAGGTATCGTGCCGTTTTGGTGGCTGAGATTCAGGAGAACGTAAGCCAATCTCTGACCTGGCCCATGATACGTCCACTGACCGCCACGGCCTGCCTCATAAGTAGGATAGTGATGTGGATTATAGAGATCCTGCTGCTTTGCGGATGTTCCGGCCGTAAAGACGGGGGGGTGCTCTACAAGCCAGACAACGGGATCGGCTGTTCCCTCGTGGATTTGGCGCGAGCGAGTGGCCATGAAGTTCAGAGCATCAGGGTACGGCGTTAGCCCGTCGGATTTTTTCCACAAAATTTCTTCATAAATATCGTTTCTGGTCATTGCTCTCGTTTCAGGCATCAGCTATATCGCCCCTCACCGGACGGTCTTGCACTACACAAGACGGTTTGTCACGGGGCGGCCGTGGCGGAATGGTAGACGCGCAAGCTTGAGGTGCTTGTGGGGGCAACCCCGTGGAAGTTCGAGTCTTCTCGGCCGCACCATCACTCTTCTGAAGTGATGGAAAAAATCTCGAAAATAAAAAATAAAACTCACCCTGAATGCCAAAGTTAAGGCATCAGTGTGATGTTTTTCTGTCTGTGCCATTTTGTTGCCAGACTGCTCATCCACAGTTATGCCTAACGATGTTTTCATCTGAACGCTGTTTGCCTTCGAGGCAGTGGTCAAATGATGTCTTGGCTGATGTGTGAGGTTTCGTGATCAAGCCCTTAAAAAAAGCAGTCCTTCCCGTTGCAGGACTAGGAACGCGTTTCCTTCCCGCTACTAAGGCGATGCCGAAGGAAATGCTTCCTGTCGTCGACAAGCCTCTGATTCAGTACGCTATCGACGAAGCCCGTGAAGCTGGCATCGAAGAGTTCTGTCTTGTTACGGGGCGTGGCAAAGACAGCCTGATCGATTATTTCGATATCGCTTACGAGCTTGAAGCGACGCTGAGAGAGCGTGGAAAGAAAAGTGCGCTTGAAGCCCTTCAGCCAAGCAGCGTTCAGGCGGGTTCTCTCGTCGCTGTGCGTCAGCAGGAGCCGCTGGGATTGGGACACGCAATCTGGTGTGCTCGTTCTTTCATTGGGGACGACCCTTTCGCTATTCTGCTGCCAGATGACATTGTAAAGAGCGGCCGTAGCTGTGTTGCTCAGCTGGTGGATGCGTACAACCAGACCGGCGGCAACGTTGTCGCTGTTACGGAAGTGCCGCGTGAGCACACGAACCGTTATGGCATTCTTGATGTCGGTGCCGACGACGGCAAACTGGTTGAGGTGAAGGGGCTGGTTGAAAAGCCAAACCCTGAAGATGCCCCCTCCAACCTGTCCATCATTGGACGCTACGTTCTGACGGCTGATGTGATGAAGCATCTTGCCAAGCTAGAGCGCGGTGCCGGTAACGAAGTGCAGCTTACGGATGCCATGGCCAAGATGATTGGGCATGTTCCGTTCCATGGATTGCGTTACGAAGGCACACGTTACGACTGTGGTGACAAGGCGGGCTTCCTGGAAGCACAGATCGCGTTCTCTATTGATCGTCCTGATCTTGGGGATGCGGTTAAGGCGTTTCTTAAAAAGTATGTCGACGCCGTTTGATCTTTAGGACACAGCATTATTGCCTGATGGTAGTGCTGATTTAAGAAGGAAGAGCTTTATCATTAAGCGATAAAGCTCTTTTTTTGCCCTTATGACGGGCGGCTATCACAGAATTTCCGCAGCGGGGTTTTGGCGAAAATGCTGGGCAACAATGCGCCTCTCATGTCATGAAGGGTGTCATGTCCATGCCATTTCAGTCTTTTCTAGAGCCAGGTCAGATTGTTCAGCATCCTGATTTTCCTGAGTGGGGATGGGGGCAGGTGCAATCTGCAATCGGCGAGCGTGTTACGGTCAATTTTCAGAATGAGGGTAAAATTCTGATTGATGCGTCACGTGTGGAGCTGAAATTGGTTAAAGGCTGATCTAGCCTTTGATCCGCTCTTTATTCGCGAAGTATAGCCGCAACGCCCTGAACGTCCTGCTTCCTCCAGTTTGCGGAGTGTGTGGAGCAGGCGTCATGACGAATGGTGCTTTCTGTTCCGATTGTTTTTCTGCAGCTCGGAGAATTATTTTTCCATGCTGTGAAAAATGTGGCGTTTCGCTCTCTAATGAGGCCTTTGGGGGTACACGAAATATCTGTGTATCCTGTCAGTTGCGTCCTCCAGTCTGGCGGTCTGCACGGGCTGCCTTTGAGTATGATGACTGGTCCAGGCGGCTTATTCTTCCCCTGAAATATTCTGATCGGACCGAGAACGCACATATCCTTGTGCAGGAAATGTCTCGCGCAGGATGTGTCTTGCTGGATCAAGCGACCCTTCTGATCCCCGTTCCAATGCATCGGACCAAGTTGTGGCGACGACGATATAATCAGGCCGCTCTACTGGCGCATGGTTTATCCCGCAGAAGTGGCGTTCCCGTGCTTGCTGATGGTCTTGAGAGGTGCCGGGCAACTAGGCCACTGGCGCGTTTGTCTGCCAAGGAGCGTCAAAGGGAAATCGCTGACACGATTGTTGTGCGCGCCGGGCGGAAAAAACGAATTGAAGGGCAGGCCGTTCTTCTGGTGGACGATGTTCTGACGACAGGTGCAACTGCTTCTGTTTGCACTGGCGCCCTTTTGAAGGCCGGGGCATTGTCGGTGGATATTCTTGTTGCAGCGCGGACCTGCAAAGGCGATGAACAGGACGTTCCGTATCCCGAGGAGTAAGAACTTTATGTCAAAAATCGAAATCTTTACCCAACCGGGATGCCCTTATTGTGTTCATGCTGTTGATCTTCTGAGATCAAAGGGTGTGGCGTTTAAGGAAATCAATGCGCCACATGGGACCCGTGAGCGTGAAGAATCCATCAGTCGCTCGGGCCGCAGGACTGTCCCTCAGGTGTTCGTAAATGGGCAGTCTCTAGGAGGATGTGATGATATCGTGGCTTTGGATCGGGCTGGGCGGCTTGATTCTCTACTTGGCGGTGCCTGAATGCGCTGGGGACGGCTTCTTGCTGGCGCACTGCTCTGCACGACACCCTTCATGGGATATGCGGCAGCACCGGCAATCCCTCAGGCAACCTCCGAGCCTTCCGAGCTGGGCCTTTGGCTATCCGCGGGTAAAGACGGTGTGTTCTCTATCGAGCATTGCGGAAATGCCCTTTGCGGCAAGCTCGTCGGGATGGACTATGACGGGGAGATGCCGAAGGACGTTTGGGGCCGTGCAGAGTGCCATCTTTGGATTTTGACAGATTTTGTAGCAGCAGAAGACCAGAAATGGCGGGGTCACATCCTTGATCCGCGGAGCGGACGTATCTATCAGGCGTACATCTGGCTCTCCGAGCCAAATGTTCTAAAGCTGCGTGGCTTTGTTCTTGGAATGCCTCTGTTGGGTCAGACCGAGACCTGGACGCGATATACCGGAGGCTCATTCGGGCCACAGTGTAAGATGCCTCCGCAGCCTCACTGAGAAACTACAATGGCAGGCCATGTCTCTCTGATATGGTTTGCCAGAAACATGCAGACCAATTTCAGGTCTCTGCTTCTGCCGAACTGAAAGGACCGTGGAACCACTATGTCCCACCCTCTTTCCCGCCGCGATTTTGCGCTCGGGCTGGCTGCTGGTGCGGTTGGCGCCAGCGTGGCAGGCACGTCTTATGCCGCTGACGAACCGAAAATTATTCCCGTTCCCCCGCCGCCGCCCAAACCTGTTTCCAAGACGATATGTTTCGTCGGGGGATATACAAAACACGCGCCTCCAGGAGGAGCTGGAAACGGGCAGGGTATTGCGGTGTTCGAGATGGACCGCGAGTCAGGTGTTTTGACGCCGATCACCACCTACACTGACATTGCCAGCCCGTCTTTCATTACGCTTTCCGCAGATAATCGCTTTCTGTATGCCCTGAGCGAAATCGACGATTTCAACAAGGATGGTGACGGATCTGTCACGGCTTTCGCCGTTGATCAGAAGACCGGCTCTCTGCGTAAGCTCAATAGCGTTAGCTCTGGCGGGGCGGTCCCAGCCCATCTGAGTGTGCATCATTCTGGCCGTTATGTTCTGGTTGCGAATTATGTTGGCGGGTGCGTTGCGGTTCTGCCTATCCGCAGCGATGGGTCCTTGGGTGACGCGACGGATGTGGTCCATAATACCGGGCCGCGTCAGCCAGAGCGGGCATCCGATAACCCGCAGGGAAATTTTGCGGTTTCCGATCATTCCGGCTCCCATCCGCATATGATTCGTTCTGATCCAAGTGGGCGTTTCGTGATTGCGGATGATGCGGGTCTGGATCGCGTGTATGTCTGGATGCTGAATCTGGCGACCGGAAAGCTTATCCCGGCAAAGACGCCCTATTACGAGATGGAACCGGGCTCTGCGCCGCGTCACTTCGAGTTCAATCACTCTGGACGCATCATGTACAATCTGTGCGAGCAGAACTCGAAGATTGTTGTGTCCACTTTTGATCCGCTGACGGGTGCTATCACGAATATCCAGACGGTCAGCACTGTCACGCCGCATTTCCGTGGCTCGACGCTGGCTGCGGAAATTCTGATTTCGGCCAGTGGCAAATATGTCTATGCGTCCAACCGCCTGGGCGATTCGCTGGCTGTGTTCGCGATTGCTGCGGATGGAACGCTGTCCCTGCAGGATGAAGTCTGGATGCACGCCGATTATGGCCGTGCCATGATGTTCGATCCGTCCGGAACGTTCCTGTTCTGCGCCAACCAGCGTTCGGATGCGGTGACGTCCTTTAAGGTGGACAAGAACACCGGGCAGCTTGCGTTTACTGAGAACTTCACGCCCGTCGGCAGTCCGACGACGTTTGCGTTCATGAATACGCAGGTCTGACGTTCAATGGAAAAGGCGCTCTTCGGAGCGCCTTTTTTGTTTCAGCCCTTCGTGAACATTGCGATGTAGTTCACGCCGGTGTCGCGGGTCGTGCGCCAGCGCGGGGGCAGGTAGCTCATGCCGGCAATATCAGTCATGCGCAGACCGGCGTTTCGCGCCATGGCTGCCAGTTCTTCCGGCTTGATGAATTTCTTCCAGTCATGTGTTCCGACAGGCAGCATCCGCAGAAGGTATTCTGCTCCCAGCTTTGCCATAGCGAATGAACGCGGTGTGCGGCTCATCGTGGACACTGCAACCATGCCTCCCGGTCGGGTCAGGGTTGCGAGCATGTGCAGGAAGTCCTGCGGATCGTTGACGTGTTCGATAACTTCCAGAGCTGAAACAACGTCGAATTCTGCACCTTCCTCGACCAGGTCTTCCGCGCTGCCATTACGATAAGTCAGATGTGCGGCACTCGGTGGTAGTGGGTAGGTAGCCTGATGGGCACGGGCGGCTTCGATCCCGTCCGGGCTTGCATCAAGGCCGAGTGTCTCGAACCCCAGCTTTGCAAAAGCTTCGCTGGCGAGGCCTGCGCCGCAGCCAATATCGAGCAGGGAAAGGCGTTTTCCTTCGGACGGCTTGAGAGAGGTCGTTCGTGAAGCGACCCAGTCCGTTCGCAGGGGGTTCATGGCGTGCAAAGGGGCCATTGGACCACGCGGATTCCACCAGTCCTTGGCCAGCGCACTGAAATGGGCGATTTCGGAATCGGAAACGGAAGAGCGATGTGAGGTGCTTCCGGAAACGGTTTCTGAGGCCATCAGAACTGTCCTTCTGTGTGCCCGCATGATGCCGTCGGCTGGACGCGGCGTGGCGAGACGAGTATGTGGACCGGCAGAGTCTGTTCAGAAGACCGGCCGGCAAATCTGTTTTGTGCCGTATCCGATGCCAGACCCGAGCGCGCAACGCCAGACACGTACTGGAGCCTTATCCGCGATGTCCATGTCCGATACTCCCGTTCACGACCAGGTTTCCGGTCGTGCCGATACTCTTTCCATGTCTGTGGATAGCGGGAAACGGAAAACGATCGTCATGAAATTCGGCGGTACGTCCGTCGGAACAATTGAACGCATCCGGGTCGTTGCGCAGCGGGTCAAGGCCGAGCATGCGCAGGGGCGTCGGGTGGCTGTTGTTGTGTCGGCCATGGCGGGTGTGACCAATCAAATGGTTGGATACTGCGCCGAGCTGGACCCGCTGGCAGATCCAAAGGAATATGATGCCGTTGTCGCGTCTGGTGAACAGGTCACGAGTGGTCTTGTGGCTATCGCGCTACAGGCACTAGGCGTTCCGGCACGCTCTTTTCAGGGCTGGCAGATCCCGCTTGTGACGGATGACGCGCACGGCAAAGCGTCCATTGATGGTGTTGACGGCACGGAACTGCTGAAATGCCTTGATAGTGGCGTTGTGCCAGTTATTGCCGGTTTCCAGGGAATTGGGCCGGATAACCGGATTGCCACACTTGGGCGTGGCGGATCAGACACATCTGCTGTAGCGATTGCCGCGGCGATCCATGCGGATCAATGCGACATCTATACGGATGTTGATGGAATTTATACGACGGACCCGCGTATCGTGAAACGCGCGCGGAAGCTGGATCGCATCACGTATGAAGAGATGCTTGAACTCGCTTCCGTAGGCGCCAAGGTACTTCAGACCCGCAGTGTCGGGCTGGCGATGCGTGAAGGGGTCCGTGTACGTGTGCTGTCGTCATTCTCCGAGACGGACGATGACAGTGGGTCGATTGTGGTGGATGAGGACGAGATCGTGGAGAAGGAACTGGTTGCGGGCATTGCCAGCTCGCATGATGAAGCAAAGCTCTCCGTTCGGGGTATTCCGGACCGTCCGGGCATCGCGGCCGCCATCTTCGGACCTCTGGCTGCGGCAAACATCAATGTGGACATGATCGTGCAGAGCACGGGCGTTGACCGCATGACGAACATGACCTTCACGGTCGGTAAAAGCGATGAGGCTGCTGCCCGCGCTGTTCTGGAAAGTGCTCATGGCATCATCCAGTATGGCGAGCTTGAGACGTCCCACAATGTGGTGAAGATCAGCGTCGTGGGTGTTGGTATGCGTTCGAATGCCGGGCTTGCTGCGACCATGTTCGCTACGCTGGCGGAACGTGGGATCAATGTGCAGGTGATTTCCACCAGTGAAATCAAGATCTCCGTCCTGATTGATTCGGAATACAAAGAGCTTGCGATGCGTGCACTGCACACCGCGTACGGGCTGGACAAGAAAGAGGAACCCTCTACGTGAGTGCAATGACGGACGCCCGCGAGACCCTGAATCGCCTCTGGAAGCCGGGATGTGACTTCCTGGGCAGCGAAGTCGCCATTCTTGGCGGCGCGATGTCCTGGGTGAGCGAGCGCAATCTTGTCTCCGCCATTTCCAATGCTGGCGGTTTCGGCGTGATTGCCTGTGGTGCCATGACGCCGGAGCGCCTTGAGGAAGAAATTGTTGCCACGCAGGCTCTGACGAAGCGCCCGTTTGGTGTGAACCTCATCACCATGCATCCTGAGCTAGAGCGTCTGGTGGATGTGTGCCTCGCACATAACGTATCCCACGTCGTTCTGGCTGGTGGTGTGCCGACGAGTGCTATCATTAAACGTGTTCGTGATGGCGGCGCGCGTGCGATTGGTTTCGCGCCTGCGCTGGCTCTGGGCAAGCGTCTGGTGAAACTGGGTATTGAAGCTCTCATTATCGAGGGTTCGGAAGCTGGTGGCCACGTCGGCCCAGTTTCCCTGACAGTTCTGGCGCAGGAAATCCTGCCGCACATCAAGGATGTTCCTGTCTTTGTTGCTGGTGGTCTGGGCCGTGGTGATGCCATCGTGTCCTACCTTGAGCAGGGCGCTTCCGGTGCGCAGCTCGGAACGATCTTTGCCGCATCTGAAGAGAGCATTGCGCACGAGAACTTCAAGAAGGCGTTCCTGCGGGCCAATGCCCGTGACGCTGTGACATCCGTGCAGCTTGATGAGCAGTTCCCAGTCATTCCGGTTCGTGGTCTTGCCAATGCTGGAAGCCGTGGCTTCCTGAAGCATCAGGCAGAGACGATCCGCACGTTCCAGAGCGGTGGTGTCAGCAAGGAAGATGCTCAGCTCTCCATCGAGCATTTCTGGGCTGGTGCGCTTCGTCGTGCTGTAATCGAGGGTGACGTCGAGAACGGGTCTGTCATGGCTGGCCAGTCTGTTGGTATGGTCAAGGAAGTCCGTCCGGTTTCCGAAATCATTGCCACACTCGTTGAGCAGGCTGTTGAAGCCATTGCGAAGCGGGAAGATCGCGTTCACGCTTCTGCCTGATCAGGTTTTATCAGCCATGTCTCCTCCCTCCGACCGTCCGATGCCGCTTCGCTCAGACCAGCCCAGTGTTGGCACGATTCTGCGTACGCGGCGGGAAGAGTTGGGATGGCAGATAGATGATGTTGCGCAGTGGCTGCGCATCCGGTCGCGTCTGCTGGTTGCGCTTGAAGCTGATGATCTCTCGTCTCTGCCAGGTGTGGCGTATGCTGTCGGCTTCCTGCGGACGTATGCTCACGCCATGCAGTTGGACGCAGATGGGTTGGTTGCCCGTTTCCGTCGAGAATATCGCGGGGTCGTCAATCGGAAGACGGATCTCGTCTTTCCGCAGCCTGAGGGTGAGCGTGGGCTGCCAATCGGTCTGCTGGTCGGAGCAGGGCTTGTTGTTGTCGTGGCGGCCTATGCTGGGTGGTATCGGTTTGCCTCGCATGACAGTCCGGCAGACCGCCGCATTCCTGCTGTTGCGGAACTGATGCCAGGTGCCGCGACGTCTGCGACCACGTCTCCTCAGGTGGCGTCTGTTATGCCCGGCAGGGCACCAACTCCCGATCCCTCTCTGCCGCATGATCCACTTCCTGCGTCCGTCGCTCCTGTCGTGCCAGCTCCGGCGCCGCAGCCGGTTATTGCACCGACTGAGTCTGCGACACCTGCAGCATCGCCAGCATCTCCCTCTCCGAGCGCAGAAGAGGATGACGGCGCGCCAAACAATACGGATCAGTTTGGCCCCGCTACAGATGTTCCTGCTGAAACTCCCGCTCCAGCTGTCCCCGTCGGGGCTGTTGTCGTGCGTCTGTTGGCGCCTGTCTGGATGCAGGTGAAGGACAAGGACGGTCATGTTCTTGTGTCTCGCGTGCTCAAGGCTGGCGAGAGCTGGCAGGGTGACGCGTCTGCAGCGCCGTTCCGCATGTCTTTCGGCAATGCGGGTGGTGTTGTCCTGTCGACAGATGGCTGCACGAGCGCGCCGCTTGGTCGTCAGGGTGAAGTGCGCCGGAATGTTGAAGTTACAGCGGATGCTATCCGCTCAGGTGCATTCGGCAATGGTGTTGCTCTCCCGGCACAGCCGTCTGCCGTGGTGGCTGCGCCTTCCGAGCACAGTGTTGACGGGCAAACTTCTGCTGCACCAGATGATTCGTCTGCGGCGCCTGCTGTTAAGCCTGTAATACGTCGCCCTAAAAAAGCTCCTACGCCTTCCGCAGAAGTTTCTGCTGACGATCTGAATGCCCGGCAACTGGATCAATCGTCTCCATCGCATTAAACAGGGGGGTAACGCCCCTGACCCAAAGGACCCGGTTATCCCGGGCACGAAGAGGTAAATCATGAGCAGCTACCGCCCCTATCAGCACATCGAGCGTCGCAAGTCGCGCCAGATTCATGTCGGCAAGGTTGCGGTCGGTGGTGATGCGCCGATCTCCGTGCAGACCATGACCAATACCCTGACGTCTGACGCCCAGGCGACGATCGACCAGATCCGTCTCGCCGAACTGGCAGGTGTGGATATCGTACGCGTGTCCTGTCCGGATGAAGCCAGCACGGCCGCTCTGAAGGAAATCGTTCATGAAGTGAACGTGCCGATCGTTGCGGATATTCACTTTCACTATAAACGCGCGATCGAAGCTGCAAAGGCCGGCGCGGCTTGCCTGCGTATCAATCCAGGCAATATCGGCAGTGCCGAGCGCGTGCGTGAAGTTGTGAACGCTGCCAAGGATTACGGCTGTTCCATCCGTATCGGCGTGAATGCTGGCTCGCTGGAAAAGCACCTTCTGGAAAAGTACGGTGAGCCTAACCCGGAAGCGCTGGTTGAGAGTGCTCTGGAGCACGCAAAGATCCTTCAGGACCATGATTTTCATGAGTTCAAGATCAGCGTGAAGGCGTCTGACGTGTTCATGGCAGTTGCGGCCTATCAGCAGCTTGCAGACTGCTGTGACCATCCGCTGCACATCGGCATCACGGAAGCTGGCTCCAAGCGTGCCGGTACAGTGAAGTCCTCCATCGGTCTAGGCAATCTGCTCTGGGCGGGCGTGGGTGATACGATGCGCGTTTCACTGTCTGCGGCACCGGAAGAAGAAGTTCTGGTGGGCTGGGACATTCTGAAGTCCCTTGGCCTGCGTCATCGCGGTGTGAAGATCATTTCCTGCCCGTCCTGTGCGCGTCAGGGCTTCAACGTGGTTGAGACGGTGCAGACGCTGGAAGATCGCCTCCAGCACATCAAGACGCCACTGACGCTGTCTATCATCGGATGCGTTGTGAATGGTCCGGGTGAAGCCCTGATGACCGATATCGGTGTGACCGGCGGTGGCTCTGGTCGCCATATGGTCTATTCGGCGGGTCGTCAGGACCACACGATGCCGGCAGAAGACATGATCGAGCACATTGTGGACCTGGTTGAGACCAAAGTTGCCGCCATTGAGGCAGACAAGGCTCAGACGGAAGCTGAAGCAGCCAAGTTGTTGGACCCGGCGGCTCACTGATGTCAGGATTGCAGCCACCTCGCGGCACACACGACCTTATTGGCGACACGATGCGCCGTCACCACCATGTGGTGCAGACGGCCAGAGCTGTTCTGGAAACCTATGGCTTTGAAGAGTGGAGCACCCCCATCTTCGAAGACACGCGGGTTTTCTCCCGGACACTCGGGGAAACTTCCGATGTCGTCTCCAAGGAAATGTACACCTTTGAGGACCGGGGCGGCGAAAGCATTACGCTGCGTCCCGAGAACACAGCCTCAATCTGTCGTGCTCTTGTGACGAACGGCCTGACCCAGTCCTTACCTCAGAAGGCGTTTTATCACGGGCCGATGTTCCGTTATGAGCGTCCGCAGAAGGGGCGTTATCGCCAGTTCCACCAGATTGGTGCGGAGTTGCTGGGCGCAGAAGGCCCCCTGCGGGACGCCGAAGTCATCACAATGGCCTACGACATTCTGAAAGCGCTTGGTCTTTCAGAACATGTTGTTCTGGAAATCAACACGCTCGGGGATATTGCGTCCCGGCAGGCGTGGCGTGAGGCTCTGGTGGCGTATTTCCGTCAGCACGCAGATGCGCTTTCTGAAGAAAGCCGTGTGCGTCTTGAGGTAAATCCGCTGCGAATTCTGGATAGCAAGTCCGAGCAGGATCGTGCGCTGCTGGCAGATGCACCGGCATTTGCGGACTATCTGAACGATGAGTCTCGTAAATTCTGGGACGATCTACGGTCTTACCTGACGGCATTTGGCGTGGAATTTGTCCAGAACCCGCGGATTGTGCGTGGCCTTGATTATTACAGCCACACGGCCTTCGAGTTTGTGACGACGAAGCTGGGTGCTCAAGGCACTGTCCTGGCTGGGGGACGCTACGAAGGTCTGGTTGAGCAGATGGGCGGTCCTGCTGTTCCTGCAATTGGCTGGGCCGGTGGTATTGAGCGTCTTGCCCTGCTGCTTGAGGACGCGCCTGCTGTTCCTGCTGGAATTGCAATTGTTCCTATGGGAGACGAGGCTCTTCTCAAAGGTGCTGCGATTGCCCGCTCACTGCGCGAAGCGGGACTGCGTGCTGAAATTGAGACGCGTGGGAACATGAAGAAGCGCATGGAGCGCGTCGTGAAGTCCGGTGCATCTCATGCGGTTGTTCTGGGTGATGAAGAAATTGCGCGCGATGTCGTGCAGCTTCGTGATCTGGGAACGCGTGATCAGCAGGAGGTATCTGTTGCGGATCTGGTTCAGGCACTGAAGGGCGCCTGACACGTGGCATTTGACGACAGGCTTGAGCGAATTGTTGCGCGGTCGGAGGAAATTCAGGCTCTGATGTCCGCAGGTGAGGCGACGGGGGAAGAGTTCACGCGTCTTTCACGGGAGTATGCAGAACTCGAGCCTGTCGTTGCGTCGATCCGGGCCTGGCAGGACGCCGACACACAGCGCGATGGGGCCAAAGCTCTTCTTTCTGACCCGGAAATGAAGGAACTGGCTCAGGCTGAGCTGGAAGAGATTGAAGCCCAAATTCCTGAACTGGAGCACAATCTCCGACTCGCTCTTCTTCCCAAAGATGCAGCAGATGAACGCAGTGCTATTCTGGAAATTCGTCCGGCGGCAGGTGGTGATGAGGCGGGGCTTTTTGCCGCCCAGCTTTTCGATGCCTATCGCCGGTTTTCGGAGCAGAATGGCTGGCGTTTTGAAGTCATGGAATACGCCGAGAATGAAGTTGCAGGGCTGAAAGATGGCATGGCGACAATTTCCGGCCGTTCTGTGTTTGCTCGCCTGAAGTATGAGTCTGGCGTGCATCGCGTACAGCGCGTCCCGGCGACTGAAAGCCAGGGGCGCATTCATACGTCCACGGTGACGGTCGCTGTTCTGCCGGAAGCCGAGGAGGTGGACGTCACGATTAATGACGACGATCTGCGGATTGACGTTTATCGTGCGTCGGGCGCGGGTGGGCAGCACGTCAACAAAACGGAAAGTGCTGTTCGCATTACGCATATTCCTACTGGCGTCGTAGTGGCGATGCAGGAAGAAAAGAGCCAGCACAAGAACCGTGCCAAGGCCATGAAAATCCTCCGTGCACGTCTGTATGAGCGGCAGCGATCAGCTGCTCATGAGTCTCGTGCAGCCGATCGGCGCTCTCAGGTAGGAACAGGGGACCGGTCAGAGCGGATTCGGACGTATAACTTCCCGCAGGGGCGTGTGACGGACCACCGCATCAATCTGACGCTCTACAAGATCGAACGCATCATGGCGGGCGAGTTTGATGAGATTATCGATGCGCTGACACGTGAAGAACAGACAGAGCTTCTGGCTGCTGAAGGCTTTTAAAGCCTCAGCTGCTGGGAACTGCGCAAACAGCAGCCCGTCCATGCCGATGAGTGGCGACGGACGGGTCGTTGTAGTCTACCAAAAAAAAGTCTGTGAAATTATTGCTGCCGACAGCATCCAGGGCATGGTCTTGCGGGCTATGAAGCTGTCCGTCGCTGCTGACCTGATGCGTTTCCTGATGACCGTTGTGCATGATGGTGATTTCGCCGCACAGGGCGTAGTCAACATCGTTACGTCCGGCAGGCAGCGTGATGGTCTGGGTTTCTCGCGATTTGGATAAGCCGAGGCGGAAGGTCGCCACCAGGTTACCGTTCAGGTAAAGGCGAGAGACTTCGGAGATTTCTTCAGGAGCACGTTCATCGGTGACGGTGAAGGTGCCAGGAAGTTCAGACTGGGCGCTGGCTGAATGCAGGGCGCATCCCAGAAGAAGGACCGAGAAGAAAAATGCACGTTTGGACTTCATGATCACAGGTATAGCAGGTTCACTGACAAAATGACTGCAAAAGATGACATTCTTCAGCGCGCAGCAGTGGTCTTGCAGCAGGCTGGACTTGAAGATCCTCGTCGTGAAGCTCGGCTGCTGCTGTCCTGGGCCATGCATCGTGATCTGGCAGGATTGTTCGCTGTGAACGTTCTTTCGGAGGATGAAGCGAATCGCTTTGAGGCGGCGGTTCAGCGGCGTGCGTCTCGCGAACCTCTGGCTTTTATCACGGGTGAAACGGGGTTCTGGACTCTTGATGTCTTTACGTCACCCGAGACGCTGATTCCCCGTGGAGACAGTGAAGCTCTGATAGAAGCACTCCTGATCATTCGGCCGGACAAGGGGGAGGCTCTTACCATGCTGGATCTTGGAACGGGGACAGGGTGCCTGCTGTTGTCCGCGCTTTCAGAATATTCCCGGGCGTGGGGTGTAGGCGTTGATCTTGCACCTGGAGCGGCACTTCTGGCCCAGCGGAATGCGGTTCGGAACGGACTGGAAAAACGCAGTGCGTTTCTGGCAGGGAACTGGGATTCCGCCCTGAACGGGCAGTTTGATGTCGTGATTTCCAATCCGCCCTATATCGAGAGTGCTGACGTGCCCGACCTGATGCCGGAGGTCTCCCGTTATGAGCCTGCCCGGGCGCTGGATGGAGGAACGGACGGCCTGGATGCCTATCGGTTGTTGTGTGACGCTTTGCCCCGACTGCTTGTTCCCGGGGGGCACGCCATTCTGGAAATGGGCATGGGGCAGATCGATGCTGTGTCCGAACTGGGGAGCCGGCGAGGGCTGAAAGAGGTCGCGCGGCAGGATGATCTGGGGGGCATTGCACGCGCTCTTGTTCTGCAGCGGACAGAAAACTGAGGAAAGACGTTGGCTTAAGGGCTGAGAGTTGGTATGACCCAGAAGCTACGTTTTGGAGTGAAAGCCGTAATGGCGTTTTTTTCCTCACGGAGTTGCTCCTGTTGGCCGTCTTTCAGTAAGCCGGTAACAGATGAGAAGGCTGGCCAGTGTCCAGCCACAGCGAGATAGACAGACGTCTTTTCGACAGCGGCGGATGCATCCTTCTGCAAGGGCAGAAGAGGGGCCCGCCATCAGGAAAGTGCATCACGGGTCGATGAATATGAAGCGTATAAGAGGCCGGCATCATCGTGCAGGCGGCGGGACACCACGCACAAGTAGTTCCCAGACCCCTCTGAACCGCAACCATGTGTTTGACAGCAATGGCCCGGACCTCAGAATTCGCGGAACTGCTCAGCAGCTTTTCGAGAAGTATCTCCAGCTTGGTCGGGATGCCACCGGAACCGGGGACCGTATTCTTGCGGAAGCCTATTTCCAGCATGCCGAGCACTATTTCCGCATTCTTAATGCGATGAATCAGGCGGCCCAGCAGAGTCAGCAGGAGCGCAACGAGCGTCAGGCGCAGCGTCAGCGCGCTTATGAAGATCGTCGTGAGCCACATGGCGAAGAAAATTATCAGGGCGGCGACCGTGAAGGTGGCGAACAACCTTCCTTCGAGGCCCAGCGGCCTCAGGACGCTTCAGCCGACGCTGAATAAGATTTGAAAAAGAGCCGGTCCTGAAAAGGTCCGGCTCTTTTTTATATCCGCCCTACAAACCGTTCGGGGAGGTGCCAGAGCTCGGTTCCATTGATGTGAAGGTCAAGCCTGTACTGGTCACGATCACGACCGATTGCGCTTTGTTCGACGGCCTGGCGCCAGTTCTTTAGCCGCTGGTCCTGCTGATCGAATGTTGTGTGCACTATCGGAAGGCCTGCCATGTTGCGGAGCATGTTCTCCCAGTCCTGATCAAGGAGGCGCTGGTGCTGGCCGGCATTTTCTGAGCTCCAGGGCTGCGTTCGGGTTCGGTTCAGACGCCTGAGGCCTGAGGCAAGGTCGGCGTAACGCAGGTGGAAAAGAAACAGCGGTGCTGTCAGCTGAGGGCTGACTTCTTTGCAGCAATGAAAGCCCGGAGCCCACGTCACCGCGGCGCGGATGAGTACCGGCTTACACATCGCACTCGAAAATCGTAAATGCTGCCTCTGGATTGAAACCGGCCGACTATAATCGAAGTCAGTTTCGCTGTTGGGCAGATGGATGACGTCTAGCCCCGTGGCTGTGACAACAGGGCTACTATTGGCAACAGCAAAATGGGTGAGGGACGGGTAGATGGCAGGATCTGTCAGGAGAAGCTCATCCACATCACTGTAAATGACGCTGTCATACCATTCGAGAAGACTGGCACAGAATGCGCCAACGGCACGCGTACGTCGTTCGTCATCCTGAGGAGAGCGGGGAATTCGGATCCTGTTGACCTGACCAAGATGATCCGTCGATCCGTCATTGGAGCCATGGTCAATAACGTAACATGACGCTTCACCGACCTGAGCGCCATAATGCCGACGCCAGATCTGAAGATGTTCTGGCTCATTATAGGCCATGGTGACGACGGCAAGAGGCTTCTTGATCATGTCAACATGATACAAAAATGCTTTCAGATCAGATACCTGAAAGATTTTTATTTAATTTTAGGAAATTATGGATGGTAGCGGTGGACGGATTTGAACCGCCGACCAAGGGATTATGATTCCCCTGCTCTACCACTGAGCTACACCGCCATCCCACCGGGCAACCCGGCGTTGAGGCGGGGTTTTAAGGGGGATCTGTTGGTGTGTCAACACGTTATCAGAAGGAAAATTCAGGATTTTAGTCGCCGCATTTTTTACAATGGCCATATCTGGTATGGTTTTCTGAATCCCTCAATTCTCTCTTGATATGGAGCTTCCTGCCTAGTGACGCAGCACTTCGTCAGCACGCTGTTTGCCGTAAGATCTTATTTTACGTGGCTTCCGGCAGCCGTTGTTTCTGTTCTGATGCTCGCGGTCGTGGGTATTCTGGCTTTTTATTGCGGTAATCTCGTAACGTCCCTGACGCTGCGGATCCCCGGTTCACGAAGTGGTGCCCTGATCCGCCGGATCGTGGCTGCGCTCCGGCGTCCAACACGGATTATGATCGCACTGCTTGCGATGATTGCGGCTTTGCCTGCCGTGACAGGCTTTGCCTATGAGACTGAACAGAACCTCAGACTCTTTTTCCTGTTCCTGCTGGTTCTGACGTTTGGCTTTTCTGCCATTATCGTTTTCCGGATCATGACGGAAGCGTATCTCAATCGGCTTTCTTCGAGAGAACAGACCGACGACATCATGATCCGTACGCACCAGACGCAGATCCGCGTTCTGAGGCGGCTGACGGAAATCATGGTGGGCATTGTGACCGTGGCGTCTGCCCTCATGCTGTTCCCGTCCGTGAAACAGTATGGTGTGTCGCTCTTTGCTTCGGCTGGAGCCGCATCACTGATTGTGGGTCTTTCTGCGCGTGGCTTGCTGACCAATCTGATTGCAGGCGTGCAGATTGCTGTGACCCAGCCCATTCGTATGGAAGATCTCGTCATCATCAATGGTGACTGGTGCTGGGTTGAGGAAATCAACGCGACATATGTTGTGCTGCGGGTGTGGGACTGGCGCCGTCATATTGTACCGATTTCTTACTTCCTGGAGAACCAGTTCGAAAACTGGACGCATAATTCTGCGGCGATCATCGGTGTTGTGTTCCTATGGCTCGATTATGAGGCGCCAATGGATCGCATCCGGGAGATGCTGAATGAGATCATCCGCACATGCCCACTTTGGGACGGTAAGGTTTTTGATGCGCAGGTGGCGGACTGTAACTCTCAGGTGATGTCGATCCGTATTATCGCCAGTGCGCGCAATGCTCTTCAGAGCTGGGATTTGAGGTGTGATATCCGGGAAAAGATTATCGCGCGGATCAGGGAAGAATGCCCGGAGGCTCTGCCGCGGGCACGTTTTGCCATGATGCCACCCCGGCCGGGGGCTGAGGCCTGGCCAAGCGAGCTTTTGTCTCCAAAAATCGATCGGCCGCCACCGGGGAGTTATATGGGGCCTGGAACACCGGGAGCCTGACACAAGAACCATCGCCTTGGCGGTGGTTTTTTTGTTTGAGGAAAGTGGCTGGCAGGGGTGGCCTGCATCTGGCCGGCTTAGCGTATGGCTGTTACGTCGGACTTGAGTGTTTCTGGCTGAAGCATGAATGCCGGATCTTGTGCAGGACTGAAGAAAATATGTCGGAACATCCTCAGACCATTCAGATCTTTCTTCCTTCCGGTGATCCTCAGGGTATTCGTACAGCAGCCATCACAACGCGCATTGTGCAGGTTGTTGAAATTCCACGAGTGCGTCTTGAGTCCTTTTTGGCGATGCCTGAAGCAGGGTTCGTCGGGGTTTATGTTCTTTTCGGCGAGAATGAACAGACTTCCGCACCCATGGGTTATATTGGGCAAACGGGAAATCTGGGCGCGCGCTTGAAGCAGCACAATGAGAAGAAGGATTTCTGGAACCGAGCCGTCGTGGCATTGTCTTTGACGCAGAGCCTGACGCTCACGCATGCTTACTATCTGGAATGGCTGTCCATCAGTCGCGCAGCGCAAGCTCAGCGCTTTGAGCTGGATAACGGTACGATCGGTACCAAGCCGCATACGCCACCAGCGATGGAAGCCGAATGCCGGGAAATCTTTGAAACATTCGATATTTTGCTGACGACGCTGGGCTATCCGCTCTTTGATCCATTGATCAGGGCTCGTGTTGTTCAAACTCCAGTCATCACTCCGCATCACACCTATAATCCTGTGGCATCGGAAGATGCGGAACAGGAATTTTATTGCAGAGCAGGGGGTGTGAACGGCCGAGCCCGTTACACTGAGGAAGGGCTTGTTGTTCTTGCGGGATCGTACGGAAGAACAGAGGTTTCCGAGGCATTTCTGAAAAACGGATATTACCAGAAGCGTCAGGAGTTGATTGATCAGGGCGTTCTTCGTGTGGAAGGAGAGCGTGTCATCTATACGCGTGACACGCTTTACAAGTCTCCTAGTTCATCAGCCGCCTATTTGCTCGGACGATCTGCCAATGGATGGTCTGAATGGAAGAATGGTACTGGGCAGTCCCTTGGCGAAGCACTGGGACGCTACGGCTCTACGGAAGAAAGCGCTGCTGTTTAAACGCTGTTCTTCCGTAGGGTGTGATTTTCAACCTGCCATTGTGGAATTGCGACGTCCGTAAAAGACGTATGTGACGACGCCAAGAATGACGTAGCTCGTTAGCAGGATGATCGGCACAGGATTTCCATTGGCAACGGAGTGAATCATGTCCGTGACGAGCGGAATGGTCATGAACAGGCAGAAAATGATGCCGAGGAGTGGTGTGATGCCAATCCAGAAACCACGGATCCGAAAGCCTCCCAGAGGGACACTGAAGGGGCGTTGAATGTCCGGGCGTGTGTTCCGCTGCCAGATGACTGTGAAGCAGACGATGCCAAAGGCTGCGGCTGTACCGATTGAGACCAGATCACTGATGATGTCGATGGGAAGTGTTGCCGTCATAATGGCAACGATGATTCCCAGAACGATCGTTCCCAGCCACGGCGTACGAAAGCTAGGGTGCACTTTTCCAAACAGAGAAGGGATCAAACCATCCCGGCTCATCGTCAGGAGCACGCGCGACTGGGCATACATCAGCCCCATCAGAACTGAGCATAGACCAATGGTTGCGCCAACATTGATGAAGATCGACAGCCAGGGGGTGTTCATGGCGCGGACTGCGATGGCCAGTGGGTCCGGGACATCAAGCTCCCGATAAGGCACGATCCCCAGAAGCACGGCGGCAACGATAATATAGACAATCGTGCAGATCAGCAGGCTACCGATAATTCCAATGGGGACATCACGTGTTGGGTTTTTGGCTTCCGCTGAAGCGGTTGAGACCGCCTCAAACCCGACATAAGCGAAGAAGATGATCGACGCTGCCCGGAAGATCCCTTTGACCCCATAGTGAAAGCCACCCTCGCTGGGCGGAATGAAGGGATGCCAGTTTGCCGGGTGAATGGCATGGATGCCGAAGGCAACGAACAAACCAAGAACACCAACCTTCAGGATAACGATCAGCGTATTAACGCGGGCAGATTCCTCAATGCCACGCACCAAGAGGCCGGTTACCAGAAAGACGGCCGTCAGGCCGATAAGATCCAGTCGCCAGCCAGCGCTAATGGCTGTGCCATCCGAACCAGGGACAGGCTGCAACGTCGCCTGAGTAAGGCTGGAAGGAATATGGATACCAAAAACGGCAAGGAGAGACGACGCATAACCGGACAGTCCGGCGGCGACGGCTGCACAGGAAATTCCGTATTCCAGAAGGAGCAGCCACCCCACGATCCAGGCCACTTTCTCGCCCATGGAGATGTAGGCGTAGGAGTATGCGGAGCCAGAGACCGGGAGCGTGGATGAAAGCTCACCATACGAGAAAGCGGTGAAGAGGCAGGCGAGGGCGGCCACCACGAACGAAACAAGAACAGAGGGGCCAGCATATTCGGCAGCAGCCGTTCCCGTCATGACGTAAATACCGGCGCCAATGGTGGAGCCGACACCTAGAAGAATAAGTTGCGTCGCTGTGAGGCTACGCTTCAATCCATGCGCCTCATTCTCGGACATGATCTGTTCGAGACTCTTTCGACGGGCAGCCGTGGCTGAGGCGGATGGGCTGGATTGTATCGGAAGTGGCATGATCCCTAATCTGCCGGGAAAAGCGGCGTCTGGAAAGGTTTATAGAACGATGAGAACGCCTGCCAGCAGACCGGCAGCAATGCAGTAGATGCCGAAAGGCTTGAGAGCCCATTCGTCATGATTGCGGAAAAAGCGCAACATCAGGAGAGAACAGATCAGAGCTGTGATCCCGGCAGCGATGGCCCCCACGACGCATTGAAACATCACGTCGTGGGCAATCGTCATATGCCGCATCTGCCAGCCTTCCTTGACGGTCGCTGCCAGAACGACTGGCTGGGCCATGAGCAGCGAGAAACGGGCGGCGGTGCCGTGATCCAGTCCGCGCAGAAGACCGCCATTCATGGTGGCGCCTGAACGCGACAGACCAGGGAACAGGGCAAGACACTGCCAGAACCCGATAATCAGAGCATCCTTGGGAGACAGGGAAGAAATCGGACGGTGATCCGCCTGTCCGCGCTGTCTGCGGAGCCATTCCGTGACCAGAAGCAGCAGGCCATTCAGAACCAGGAAGCCTGCGACGGCCAGAGGTGCCCCGAAAATGGAGCGCAGGCTATGTTCAAAAAGCCCACCGAAGATGACGGCCGGGATGGTCGCAATGACGAGAAGACCAAAAACCCGAATCGATTCAAGCTGGTTGTATCGGCCGTGCAGACCGAGCATCCCGCGAAGGATGGCCATCCAGTCGCGCCAGAAGACGCCGGCCAGAGCCACAAGGGTTCCGACGTGCAGCATTGTCAGGAATGGCAGGAACATTTCCGAATGTTCGTCCAGGTTCCAGTGAAGGATACCGGGCAGCAGAACGGCATGGCCGAGGCTACTGACGGGGAAGGGCTCAGTAATGCCCTGAACGATGGCGAGAATGATGGCCTGAAAAAGCGTCATGGAGCCTGCACGGATGGGCGGAAAAGGAAGTCACTTGCCTGATGGCGCGAAGGGACGCAACCTTGACCGTGCTGTGGGGGAAGACTAACTCGCCAGCTTACCGGGTTTTTTGAAAGTTGAGGCACCACATGAAGGCAGGATACAGCGGGCGCGGTGGCGCCATTCTGGCAAGCGGTCTTGTCCTTCTTGTTGCCGGGGCTTTTCTTGTTTATGGCGGTGAGCTTCGCAAGGGGCCGGTTCAGCACAGCATCGTCATGCATGCGCAGTTCAATTCAGCGAATGGCTTAAAAGCTGGCGCTGATGTTGATCTCGCCGGGGTGACGGTGGGGCGTGTCCAGTCGATCAGCCTCAACCCACAGACCCAGATGGCTGACGTGACGTTTTCCGTTGATCAGCAGCTCAATCTTCCGGTTGATACGGCTGTCGGTATTGGTGCGCCGAGCATGACGGCTGATAACGCGCTTCAGATTGAACCGGGGAAAGACCCTAAGACGCTGTCTGCTGGCGGGGTCATCAAGGACACCCGCGACCAGCTTTCGCTGGAGCAGCAGGTCAGCAATTATATCTTTGGCGGTGGTAAACTCGGAAACTGAGTTCTCTCAGTCGTTCATCGGATAGGACGCCAGCAGCCGGCGCTGCTTGCGCCAGGAGTGCAGCATTCCGAAAGCGCCTGATGTCTTCCATCCACGCGCCTTGTTGGCAGCGCCGATGAGGAAGGTCTGGTGATAGTGTGAGAACTGCGCCCGATATGCTTCCCACAGGGTCGTGCGGCGGTCCCAGATATGGATTGCTTCGGAGCCGACACCGTTAATTTCGATAATGCGAAGGCCTTCTCCGCGCTGCAGCGCTTCAACCGACGGAACCTTCACGTCTACACGGCCGAAATAGAAGTCCGGTACATCTTTCATGATGGCGTCCAGGCGCGCGGTCAGCTCTGGGGTGGTATCGGCCCGGCCATCGCGAAAGACAGACCCTTTGCAATGATTGCCAGCAAACACGAGGGGTAGAACTTCCCCTTCTGCCAAAACCGACTTTTCCCGACCTACCAGACGCGGAAGATAGATTTGCGGAACCTGACCCATGCGAGGATCACTCATGATGAGTTCCTCGATGGTGGAATGTCCGTCGCCAGTGAGAACCGGGGCTTCCTTGTATGTTACCGACGTGATGCGGCCTTGCGGTTGATCGGGATGGCGGATGTAAAACAGGCCGGCTTCGACCGGACAGTCGATGAGTTCCTGTACCATCAGGTCAACGTCGTTCGGGAACTGAGGGAGAACGCTTTCGAGTTGCTCCCGGGAGCGGACGAGTTTCACGCCTGTTCCGTTGCAGCCAATATCGGGTTTGACCACTACCGGAAATGACAGCTCCTTTCGTTCCATCGCGGCTAGCGCACGATCCAACGCGCCAGCGCCACTCGCAAAAACAGCGTAAGGGGCAATAGCCTCCTGAGCGATTGGGCCAGCCATGTCGAGAATGGAAGACTTGCTCTCTCCGCAAAGACCACCGGTCTCGATGCGCGGATTGGCGGCCGTCGGAATGCTGAGGTCCCGGTACTTCAGACCCATTGCGATCCAGTACAGGACGATGGGCGTGTAAAAGATGGAACCGGGCCAGAACTCGAAAAGCGAGAGGGGGTTCTGTTCGGTCTCTGTCTTGGACATTCGGTTACTGGCTCACGGTCTGGATACGGGCGATCAGGCGCCCGACAATAACAATACACAGAACAAATCCCGCCAGTCCGGCCCAGCGCCAGCCTCCCTGATGCGCCAGAAGCCAGCCGCCAATGCGCATGGCCAGCAGGAACAGCAGTGTTGTCCACACAAGGGTGGCGAGCACTGCTGTCAGGGCGAAGCGCAGGAACGGTGCGTGGAAAAAGCCGCAGGCTGTATAGAGCGGGAGGCGCGCGCCGGGCACGAAGCGGGAGATGGCGACGATGCGGATGACGTTCTTGGAAAACCAGTCCTGCGTTCGTTCCTGCTTGGGAAGCGTCAGGAAGCGGCGAAGACGGGGCCAGCGTGCACCAGCGGCCCCTAGGCCATATAGCCCGAGATCACCGATTGCGACGCCAAACCAGAGTGCACCCAGGGCCAGAGCGATGCTGACATGCCCCGCACGTGCAGCCACTCCGGAAAGAACGGTTGCCACGTCTTCGAGGATAAAGGTCCCCACAATGATGCTGACTGCTTTCAGCCAGGCAGGCTGTGACGCCAGGGCGGGGCCAATGGCTATCATGCCGCGGGATGTTCCATGATCATGGAACGTTGATGTCGCATGTCAGCGCGCTGGCGACAATCTCACGCCGGGCGTTTTGACCGGAGAATGCTCGAAAGGTTTTGCGGAAGACTGGTAGGGAGCATCACAGGTTGCTAGCGTGCGCTTCAAATGAACCACCCTCTGGGGGCTGATATTCCCGTGCTTAAAAGACGTCATCTTCTTGCTGCCTTTTCCTCTGTTGCCGGAGCGGCTGCGATGGGGATCCGCTCTGCTGAAGCTCAGGACTACGGTGCATTTCTCGCCGGTGTCCGATCGCAGGCACTGGCGCAGGGGCTTTCTTCCAGCATCGTCTCCCGTGCTCTGGCTTTGACGCGAGAGCCCAATGCCAAGGTTCTCAAGCTCGATCGGCATCAGCCGGAGTTCACCCTGACATGGGCGCAGTATCGTGATCGCGTGCTGCCGGAGTCGCGTTTTCAGAAGGGCCGGACTGTCTATTCGGGCGTGGAGAGCGTGATGGCACCCGTCAGTGAGCGCTTTGGATGTGACGATCGGGGCGTGATGGGGATCTGGGGTCTCGAATCGGGTTTTGGTGCGCATACCGGCACTTTCTCCGTCGTAGACGCCCTTGCGACTCTGGCATTCGATGGACGGCGTTCAACGTTCTTCCGTGGAGAGCTGATGAAGGCGCTCCAGATCCTGAATGATGGCGATATCGCACCGGAAGCCATGATGGGCAGCTATGCCGGTGCCATGGGGCAGGCTCAGTTTATGCCGAGCGCGTATCTGCGGTATGCGGCTGACGGTGATGGAGACGGCAAGCGTAATATCTGGACGTCCCAGCCCGATGTGTTTGCGTCTATCGCGAACTATCTCGGGAAATGCGGTTGGCAGCCTTACGAGCCATGGGGACAGGAAGTCACACTGGCCAGCGCGTTAGATAAAAGTGAGATTGGCCGGACCAATACCAGGTCACTGGCAGAGTGGATGTCTCGCGGCGTGCGGCGGGCAGATGGCGCGCGTTTCTCCCGTACGGACGTAAAAGGCGCGATTGTGCAGCCGGATGGTCCGGGGACGCAGGCCTTCATGGTTTACCATAATTTCAACGTGATCCGTCGTTACAACCCGTCTGATTATTACGCGCTGGGCGTAGGTCTTCTGGGAACCGGCATTGTTTCTCCGTAATTTCGCGCCACTTCTGGCGTTCTTGCCCCTGGTTGGGGCGTGTCATCAGGATGATGAGCCTGCTATTGCGCCGCATCCCCACTATGAGCTGGGGAATGCGTGGCACGGCCCGCAGGGTTGGTTTTATCCCAATGAGCAGTTCGACTATCGGGCAACGGGTCTGGCGACACGTGAGGTGCCGTTACATGGGCAACTGGCTTCTGACGGAGAGGCTTGGTCATCAGGTGGAATGACCGGGTCACACCAAACCCTTCAACTGCCGTCGATCGTGACGGTCCGAAATCTGTTGAATGGGCGGGTGGTTCGGATCCGGCTGACCCGGCGGGGGCCGGAAAGTGCAGGGCGTGTTGTCGCGTTGTCCCCAAAGGCCGCAGATCTGCTGGGCATGACGTCTGATACGCCTGTTGAGATTGTTGAAGACGAAACCGCGAGCCGTTCCGTTATGGAGGGACTGACGGGTGCGCCGCATCTGGATGTGCAGTCTGCTCCGGTTGGGGAAGTTCGCGCAGAGTCGCTTGATGGTGGCGCTTCGAAAAAAGTCTATGGCAGCGACTCGTCTGTGGGCGGCCAGCCGTCCGCTGCGCTCACGCCGTTGCCTGTAACGTGGTCTCAGGGAATGACAGGTCCGCAGGGGCTATATGTTCTTCTTGGAAAATTTTCCGGGCATGGGGCCGCCGCGAGTGTGGCTGTGCGCTGTTCCGGCGAGGTTCAGCGTGTGCCAGATGGAGCAGGGCTGGACTGGCGCGTAAGGTCCGGACCCTATACCGATACCGCCCAGGCCGATGCGGCACTGGACCGGACCCATGCGTGCGGGGTAGAGGGCGCGCGGATCATTGTGGAATGACGGCCGTAACAAAGGCCGAACAACTGGGGACGAACGTGCGGACTAGACGCTCTCTTTTCGGTGGTGTTGCGGGCTTTGCAGCCTGTGCTTCTTTTGGCGGGCCGCTGAGTGCGTTGGCACGCCCGCACCATCATGCCGCAGCTCATGCAAAAGCCGCTGCCGCCGCTTCTGATGTTTCGGCTGCTCCGGTTGGGACGCCTGCCAATACGCCGATTGGCCCGTTCGATACTGTTGCGCGCTGGGCTTACATTGTGGATTCCAGCACGGGTGCAGTTCTGCTGGATAAATCTGCAGATGAGCGGATGGCACCATCGTCCCTGACGAAAATGATGACGGCCTATATCGTGTTCGGCATGCTGGCGACCGGGCGTCTGCACCTGGAGCAGGGGCTTCCGGTCAGTGAGAAAGCCTGGCGGACGCAGGGCTCCAAGATGTTCGTGCCGCTGGGCGAGAGCGTACTTGTCTCTGAACTGATCCAGGGCATGGTCATTCAGTCAGGCAATGACGCTTGCGTTGTGCTCGCAGAAGGGATCGCCGGCTCTGAAGAGCGCTTCGTCGCCATGATGAACGAAGAAGCTCCGAAGATCGGTCTGACAAATTCCCACTTCATGAACGTGACCGGTCTGCCTGCTGAAGGGCATTACATGTCCGCGCATGACGTCGCGACCGTGGCCATGCACCTGATCCGTGACTTCCCGCAATATTACCATTTCTTCGGTGAGACGGAATTCACGTTCAACAAGATCCGTCAGGGCAACCGTAACGTTCTGGTCGACAAGGGACTGGCTGATGGCCTGAAGACGGGCCACACCGATGCGGGTGGGTTTGGTCTCTGTGCCAGCTCCAGCCGGAACGGAAATCGCGTGATTGTCGTGATTAACGGGACAGCGTCCAGCAATGAGCGCGCGCATGAAGGTGAACGCCTTATGTCCTGGGCATTTGCAAATTTCGAAAATGCCACGTTGTTCCGCAAGGGACAGGTTGTGGATCATGCGCCGGTCTGGATGGGTGAACACAAGGCTGTACCGCTAGTCGCGGGTGCTGACATTGTAATGACCATGCCGGTGGGCTGGCAGCAGCGCTCCCATATTGCAGTGGATTATGCGTCACCAGTGATTGCACCGGTCGTTGAAGGTCAGGCCTGTGGTGCGATCGTAATTTCAGCGCCGGGCATGGGTGACATTCGTGTGCCGCTTCAGGCTGGTGCATCCGTTGCAAAACTCGGACTGGTTGGACGTGCGATGGCGCGCCTTGGTCATGGCCCTGCAAATTAAAAACGGTTTGTTCGTTACGCTGGAAGGTGGCGAGGGCGCGGGGAAATCCACGCAGGCGCGCCTTCTGGCAGACCACATTCGTGGGCTAGGGTACGAAGCCATTCTGACGCGTGAACCGGGCGGAACGCCGGGCGCAGAAGCAATCCGGCATCTTCTGCTGTTCGGAGAAGAAGAGCTGTCCTGGCGGGCAGAGGTGCTGGCTCATATGGCAGCCCGCTGTGACCATCTGGATAATCTCATCCTTCCGGCTCTTCAGCGCGGCGCAGTTGTGGTTTGTGATCGTTTCCATGATTCGACACTGGCTTATCAGGGCTATGGTGTTGGGCGTGGATCAACGGAACGTCTGGACTTCATTACTGGCGCACGACGTCTTGTCGGGCGAGAGCCTGATCTGACCTTGCTGCTTGAACTGCCACGCGAACAGGCGCTGGAGCGGCTGGAAAGTCGTGGAGGCCGGACAGACCGATACGAAGGACAGGCTGAGGCTTTTCATCAGCGTGTCCTTTCTGGCTTCGATGCGATTTCCAAGGCAGAACCGGAGCGCGTGAAGCGTATTAACGCTGGCCGCACTCCTGAAGCTGTTAGCCGATCCCTTCTGAATGCTGTGTCGGAGAAGCTCGGTCATACGGCGTGCGCGTCTGACGCGTGACGGATCCACGGCACACATTCGACCTGCGAGGCCACGAAGCGGCTGAAGAGACGTTTCGTGCTGCCCTTGCATCTGGGCGATTACACCATGCATGGCTGATTTCCGGCCCTGCCGGGATTGGAAAGGCGACGCTCGCGTTTCGACTGGCGCGGATACTGCTGAATGGAGAAGATCCAGCCTCTGCAGCTGCACGGCGTATTACGGCTGGGACGCATGGGGATCTTCTGGAAATCTCTCGTGCTGTGGACGAGAAAAAGGGTCGTTTGCGGGGAGAAATCACGGCTGCGGATGTGCGGCCGGTGCAATCTTTCCTGCACCACACAGCCACGGAAGGTGGCTGGCGTGTCGTGATCGTGGACGGCGCGGAATATCTGAACCGTTTTGCAGCAAATGCGCTCCTGAAAATTCTGGAAGAGCCGCCCCCCAAAGCTATCCTGCTGCTGACAACCGCGTCTCCGGGACGGCTACTTCCGACTATCCGCAGCAGATGTCGCGCGCTTGCCCTTTCGCCTCTGCCTGACGCGGATATGCGCGTGCTGGTTCCTGATGTTTCGGAGGATGTTCTTGCGCGGTCTCATGGTTCTCCAGGGCGCGCATTGTTTCTTGCGCAGGATCGGGATGGAGCGATTGCTGCGTTTGTGGCGGAAATACTGGCGGGGAAGACGCTTACGGCTGATATGCTTCCTCTCATTGACCGGATTGCCCGTGAGACGGAAGGTTTCGCATTGCTCTGTGATTTGCTAGGCGAGGGACTGGCAGACCGTGCACGCTCGGCAGCACGACGTGGCGACCTGCCTGTTGCTGATTCTTCTGCCCGTCAGTGTTCGGATCTTGATACACTGAGGCGGCAGACAGACGGTTTTAATCTGGACAAGGCCCAGGCCATCCGTCAGGCAGTGGAACTCGCTGCCGGAACGTGAATGGCTCAGGCATGACAAGACGAGTGGACATGACGCGGCGCTTCACCATTACAACTCCGATTTTCTACGTGAACGGCGCTCCGCATATCGGGCATGCCTATACTTCCATCGCGGCTGACGTTCTGGCCCGTTTCCATCGCCTGAATGGTGAAGACGTTCTGTTCGTCAGCGGCACGGATGAGCACGGCCAGAAGGTCGAGCAGACCGCGACCGCTCAGGGCATGGACACGCAGGCCTATGCCGACAAGATTTCTGCGTCTTTCCGCCAGATGCAGCAGGACATGGCGATCTCCACGGATGAATTCATCCGAACGACGGATGAGCGCCACAAGGTTGCTGCAAGTGCGTTGTGGGAAAAAGTTGCGGCTAATGGTCACATCTATCTCGGCGCGTATGAGGGCTGGTACTCCACACGCGATGAAGCGTTCATTGGTGAAGATGAACTGGTCAAGAAGCCAGATGGCACGATGGTTGCTCCATCCGGTGCGCCAGTAGAGCGCGTCAAGGAGCCGTCCTACTTCTTTAAACTGTCCGAGTTTCAGGACCGTCTGTTGAAGCTGTATGAAGACAATCCCGAGTTTATTGGTCCGCATGGACCGCGTCGGGAGATCGAAAGCTTCGTGAAGCAGGGGCTGAGGGATCTTTCCGTCAGCCGCACCAGCTTCAAATGGGGCATTCCGGTTCCGAACGATCCGGATCACGTCATGTATGTCTGGTTCGATGCGCTCGCCAACTATCTGACGGCTGTGGGCTACCCGGATCTGAATGATCCGCGTGCGAAGTTCTGGCCGGCTGACCTGCATATTGTTGGCAAGGAAATCGCCCGCTTCCATTGCGTGTACTGGCCCGCGTTCCTGATGGCTGCGGGTATCGAACTGCCGAAGAGCGTCTTCGCCCATGGCTGGTGGACGGTCGAAGGCGAGAAGATGAGCAAGTCTCTCGGCAACGTTCTGGACCCGAAGGCGCTGGCTGATGAGTTTGGTCTGGATGCGCTGCGGTTCTTCCTGATGCGAGAAGTGCCGTTTGGTGGTGATTCAAACTTCAGCCGTCGTTCGATGATTACGCGCACGAACGTCGAACTGGCGAACGATCTCGGCAATCTGTGCCAGCGGACGCTGAGCCTCGTGGCGCGCAATCTTGGTGGCGTTGTCCCGGAACGCGGGGCACAGACAGAAGACGATCTTGCCATTCTGGCCACGGCGCAGCTTTTGCCGTCTCTGATGAGCGAGCAGATCGAGCGCAAAGCCATTACGGATGCGCTTGAGGAAGTCTGGAAGATCATCCGTGCGGCCAATTCCTACATTGACCGTCAGGCTCCGTGGGCGCTGAAGAAGACTGATCCGGAGCGGATGGCGCATGTTCTGCGTGTGCTGCTGGATGTGATCCGTGCGATTGCGACGATGCTTCAGCCATATATGCCCAATACGATGGACAAGATGCTGACCCAGCTTGGTGTGGAAGAGAACGAGCGGACATTTGCAGCTCTTGAAACGCCGCTTCCAGGTGGTCGCACCTTGCCAAAGCCGGAAGGGCTGTTCCCGCGCTTCGTCGTTGAGGACGCAGAATGACGGGACTGATCGACAGTCATTGCCATCTTGATCGTCTGGACGATGTCCCCGCTGCCCTTGATGTTGCGCGCGAGGCTGGTCTGGCTGGCATGATTACGATCGGGACGCGCTTTTCACAGGCCGAGACACAGATTGGTCTGACGCGCTTTGACGCGCCAGATCTTCGCGTCTGGTGTGCCATCGGCACGCATCCGGATCATGTGGGTGAAGAGCGCCTTCCTTCTGTAGAAGAGCTGGTTCAGAAAGCCGAGCCATCCTGCGTGGTGGCCATTGGTGAATCCGGTCTGGATTATTTCCACAGTGGAGATGAAGCGAAACCGGCGCAGCACGCTGCATTTCGCACGCATATTGCTGCTGCTCGTGAGACAGGTTTGCCGGTCGTCATTCATACGAGACAGGCAGACGACGATACGATCGCGATTTTGCGCGAAGAGAGCGGGAAGGGTGCGTTTCCTTTCCTGATTCACTGCTTTGCCTCGGGCCCCAAGCTTGCTGAGGCTGCGCTCGAACTCGGGGGCTATATCAGCTTCTCCGGGCTTCTGACGTTTCCGAAATGTGAGGAAATCCGGGACGTTGCGCGGATCGTTCCGGAGGATCGGCTGTTGGTTGAAACGGACAGTCCGTTTCTTGCGCCAGTTCCAAAGCGCGGTAAGCCGAATACGCCGGGATATGTGGCCCACACAGCTGCGCGACTGGCGCAGGAACGGGGGGTTTCTGCTGAAAAAATCGCGGATATCACCACCGAAAACGTACATCGTCTTTTTGCAAGGACACGCCTGTGAAAGTCACAATCCTTGGATGTGGAGGTTCTGCTGGCGTGCCAATGCTTGGTGGTCAGAACGGCTCACAAACGGGGATCTGGGGGCACTGTAATCCGCAGAACCCCAAGAACAGGCGTACGCGTTCTTCTATTGTGGTTGAAGGTGAGGGCGGGTTTCGGCTTCTGGTTGATTCCGGGCCGGACTTCCGCTCTCAAATGCTGAATTGTGGCCTGAGCCACATTGATGCAGTGCTCTATACGCACCCGCATAGTGACCACATTGCAGGGCTTGATGATCTGCGGGCCATCAACCGTGTAATTGACAAGCCACTTCCGCTTTTGGCTGCGCAAAGCACTTTGGAAGAGCTTCGGCAGCGGTTTGCCTATGCGTTTGCGCCTTGGAAAGGCCCGGATTTTTATCGTCCGGTTTTCAATGAGCAGGTCGTTACGGCTGGCGAAGACGTCGATTTTCCCGGTCTGGAAGGGCGTATTTTCGAGCAGCGTCATGGGCGGATCACGTCTCTGGGGCTGCGCTTTGGAAAATTTGCCTATTCCACGGATGTTGAAACATTGTCCGAAGACGCTCTGACGCTTCTGGATGGTGTGGATACGTGGGTTGTGGATTGCTTCCAGTATGAGCCACATCCAGCACATGCCTGGCTGGAGCGTGTGCTGGAATGGCGCACGAAAATCAGGGCAGGGCGCACAATCCTGACTCATATGGGCACGGACATGGATTACGACATTCTATGCCAGACACTGCCGCCGGATGTGCGTCCGGCTTATGATGGAATGGTTCTGACGTTCTGAAAAAACCGGGCAGGGTGGTCTGCCCGGTTTTTCTGGGCTCAGAAGGTGATCATCGCGCCTGCTGACATGGTGTGATCGCTCTCATGGTTCGGGCCATGGGCATCGGATTCCGTATGGGCATATTCACCCACAAGGAACATCCAGTCTGTCAGTGTGTAATAAAGTGCCCCGACTTCGGACTGATTGCGACGGACTAGCGATGGATTGTCTTCGCCCGCAGCCTGATAAAGATTGCTGACGCCATAGCTTCCAACCAGCTTCAGGCGTGGCAGGATCTTGTAGGAGGCCTGAACGTAATAGCCTTCCGAGTTTCGTTTACGGCCGGACTGGGAAATGCCGTCAAACAGCAGGCCGGTCGTGCCCAAACCATTACCGTAATAGTAATAAGCCACGCCTTCAAAAGGTCCGCGGGAGAGCTTGACGCCAACATCGCCTGCAGCGACGGTCGCGCCTTTGCGGCTGTCTGTACCCAAGGTTGAGCTTGTCAGGTTCTGGACGTGCTGGGTCAGGAAGCTGGCCCAGAGGCGTGTGGTGAAACCTGCAATTTTTGCGTCGTAGGTAACTTTACCCTGAACCATTGGCGAACTGTGCTGCGTGCTTGTCGCAGACAGTCCACCGCCAGCATAGTTGAACGGATCCAGCGGCGTCATGATGCCGACAGATCCCTGAAGACCATGCCACTTTGGGGAGATGTAGGTGATCTGTGGGAGCCAGTCCGTGTAGACGTAACCTACACCAATGCGGCCCAGAGACGTATTGGCCGGATTGGCATTACTGCCCGTACTGCCGACACTCAGCAGTGTTGCATCATTCAGAATGGCATCAGATGCGAACAGGGCAATGTCACGACCGATCTTGATCGTACCAAGTCTGTCGGTGCCAGCTGTCATGTACACCTGACGGAAATCAACGCCCGCTGTTCCGAGACCCACGGGGCTGCCACCGGAGTTGGCGTTGAACGCGCCGACATCTGCGTTGTTCAGTCCCGGATACATTCCGAAGACCGCGCCAAGTTTGATACCGTCCTGAACCGTATTCAATTTCAGGATGAGCCCACCAGGAAGCAGGCCGTTTCTGACGGATGAGGAATCAAATCCACTGGACCCGGTGGAGACGCCACCTGCGACGGGCTTGCCGCCACCAGGGCTGTTATACGTGTAAAATCCGTTGACGAAGCCTGAGAGATTGATCTCGATCTGGCCGGCCTGAACGGTTACGCCTTTGCCTGCGACATAAGGTTTGACGCGCACAACGCTATCTGGATCGTAGCTCGCGCGCGCCTGGCGGAGCATGGAGCGTGTGTCGCGTGCATCAGCCGCAGCTTCACTGGCTGCACGGCGTGCGGCCTGAGCGGCAGCGATGGTTGTGACGTCGGGGGGCTCAAGGCTGCCGTCATACTGAGTTGGATTGTAGCGGCGGTATAGGTTGCGTTTTGCCGGGGGGCTTGAGGTGCCATCCTGGTTGGAAGATGCCTCGGATCGGCTGTGTCGCAGATGGTGTGCCAGAAGACTGTTATATTCTCCGTGTGTCAGGCTGCCTTTGGCCCGAAGGATATCCAGAAGTTCAGTGTAATCGTCGGCGTGTGCGGTTGCAGGAAGAACCGTGAGAGACCCAACAGAAAAAACGCAGCTCAGAAAAGCAATCTGGCGCAATGAAAGGCGTGGCATGCAACAACCGCTCCAGCGGAGGATCCGGTTCACGACAATGGGTTCGTGCACCAGAAGAATTGATCTTCGTTTCACGTTAGCGCCTAAAATGACATTCTTCGCAACAAGTCATCGTGTATCACGGATATGTGAGTTTTCAGGCGGTTTTTGATATATAAGTTGGCATAATATATATTATACGACATACGTGTGAAGCGAAATATTGAGCCTCTTCTGTATTTGAAAACCCAGCCTTGGAGACTGAAATCGGCTTATTCTCCACGTTTTTGGCCTGGTTTGACGTTCTTTGCATTGAGTTAAGTGATTTATGGCATTTTGCCACTTTGTCTGATGCTTGTGGCTCTCTGGCATATCATCGAGTGCGAATTTTCATTTAGTGGCAAAATGCCATCAACGGGTTGCGATCAATCATCATGGCATTTTGCCACTAAACTTTTCAGCCTCTTTACCCATGGTCTGATTGGCCTTTACCCATGGTCTCTCCTCTCTTCAGGATGTGAGACTGTTTTGACCGAAGTGATTCCGAACGACCCTGTGGTCGATGCCGTGAAAGTGCCGTCTTCCAGGGATTTGTTTGGGCATCCCAGAGGGCTTTGGGTCCTGGTGCTGACTGAAGGCTGCGTAGCATTCTCGCTTTACGGCATGCAGGCCATTCTGGTGCTCTATCTGGCGGACTACCTGCTCCAACCCGGGCATGTGGATCATGTTCTGGGTATGAGCGCGCTAAAGTCTTTCCTTAGTGCGATTTACGCACCAGTCGGGACGCAGGCTACCGCAGGTGCGATTACCGGCCTTTTTCTGGCACTGATTTACGCAACCCCTCTTCTCGGCGGTATCGTTGCTGACCGGTTTCTCGGTCGAACTCGAACGATTTTCCTCGGTGCGATCCTTATGACAGTCGGGCATGTTCTCATGTCTTTTGACTGGAGTTTTGTCATCGCCATCACCACGCTCCTGTTAGGGCTTGGAGCGGCTGGTGGTCTACGCGCGCAGGTTGGCGCTCTTTATGCACTGGACGATCCACGACGCTCAGAGGCCTATCAGATCTATTCGTTGGGTGTTCAGGCTGCGGTCATCGCAGCTCCTGCCCTATGCGCTTATCTTGCCATCAAGGCCTGGCACTGGGGCTTTCTGGCAGCCAGTCTAGGGATGCTGACGGGGCTTTTCGTCTATATGTTGGGCAGGCGCTGGCTGCCGGAGGACGGCAATTCCAAAGCAATCGCCCCTCGCCCATCTTTGACCTCTGCGGAAAAGAAAACAACAGTTCTGCTTTTGGCGCTTTTGCCAGTTCTGGCACTGAGCGCTCTGCCAAATTCCGAAATTTTCGATGGTTATTTGTTATGGGGGCGTGAGCATTACCAACTGACACTTCTGGGGCACCCGTTCCCGGTCAGCAGCCTTGTGTCACTGGATGGTCTTGTCAGTACCGTTTGCACGATTTCTGTTCTTGGTTTCTGGAAGCTCTATAATCGCCGCCGCCCGGACCCAGCGGAAATCACAAAGGTTGCCATCGGGGCCTTTATCGCGTCGTGTGGCCCGCTCGTTCTGGCCCTTGCATCGTGGCTTTATCCTGCGCCGCATCAGGTCAGTCTGCTATGGGGGATTGCTTTTCATACGATCAACGATATCGGCTTCAGTATGAGCTACGCGATCGGTATGGCGTTATATTCCCGTGCTGCTCCTGCGAGCCTCAATACTATCCTTGTCGCCTGCTTCACCCTGCATCTTTTTCTGGCAAACCTGATGATCGGGAAGCTTTCAACCCTGATCGGCCATGTCGCAGATGTTCCGTTCTGGCTTATTCACAGCGGGGCATGCCTAGTGGCAGCCTGTATTCTATTGGGATGCTCTTTCCTTTGGCGGGATCTGCTGGCGCCCGAGAAAAGAGCCTCGTAATTGAGAAAGTAGTATAGACCAGAATGAGGCTCAGGAAGACGCAATGCCCTTGAGCCCCTGAGCGGGAGCAAGCCTCACGCCTTCTGCCGTTTTCACGACGTATGGGTCCAGAAGGCCGTCTGCGCGCTTATTGCTGCGAGCGATGATGAGACGCTGGACAATCGGGTAGTCGGTGATCAGTTTTTCGAATACCGGCTTGGGGATTGCCAGAAGATGGCTGAACTGAAGCGACCGGACTGTGCCCTGTAGCCTCTCGCCGCGAATGACAGAGGCAGCACCAATCAGATCTCCGCTGCCAAACAGAATTTCACGCTCTGGAAGATGCACTTCGGCCAAGCCTGCAACCTGCGCATACACAACCCTGGCTTTCTGCCCACGCTTAAAAAGCACTTCGCCCGGTGAAACGAAACGCATCGCGACCTTCCGGGACAATGTGTGCAGAACACTGTCAGGCACGCCATTGAAAGCTGGGAAAGCTCGCAACCGCTGTTCAATGCCGCTCTTGAGATTAAAGCGCAGAGGAGCTTCAAGGCGCGCGCTCCGGCGTTCAATATCCCGGTGTAGTTCCCGATGCAGCTCCTCGGAAATGAGATTGTCAGCCTGAAGCGCATCGTATTCTTCGTCTTCCAGGCGCAGCGCGATCTGACGGAGAATACGGCTTTCGAGAGCTTCCGAGTAACCGGAATAATGCAGACGGAGTGTTTCCAGAGCATCGTCCAGAAGCTTGCGCTGACGTCCCAGAACCTCGGACACGATTTCCGTAATACGCGGACCGAGGGTTGGCTCCATGCGCTGCCGTACAAAGCGCTGCAACGACAGTGACACAAGATGCGCGATGATCAGCATCTCGAAGCGTTCCATCATCGCGTACATCAGAGGTTCGTCGAAATGGAAGCGGCTGTGCAGTTCCTGAGCAACCCGGAACCTCACTGGAGGCTGTAGTCGGCGCTTCAGGGCGCGGACATAGCCATAACGCCCTTCAAGACGCGCGCCATCGGCCATGGCTTCAGCCGTCCGCAGGAGCGTTTCCATGACACGGCGCGACAGGCCCTGAATGCGAAACAGGTCCAGCAGAAGTGAGCGTTCCTGATTGGCAATCGTGATGAGCGCGATATTCACGCGAGCGCGGTCACTCAGGGCAGATTCAAAGTTATTGGCCGCCCTCTCCTTTTCAGCGCGCTTCTCGATCCGGCTGATGACACCAATGCGCGTCTGTTCGCTAAAGCCCAGCTCATCAGACATCACGCGCGTCCGTTCCGCGACTTCACCAAGGCCAATCCCAAGGATCTGTTGGCGGATCGCCTGATCGATCGGTGACAGTTGATCAAGCTTCAGGAACAGGACAAGTGAACGCAGGGTCGTCCCGTTAACCAGTAGGGTAATCAGCACGAAGCCTGTCGCGATGATACCGATGAAGTGCGCTACGGGGCTTGAGACGCTCTGGTTCTCGGTTACGGCCAGTGCGAGCGCCAGAGTGATGGCGCCACGCAGGCCACCCCAGACCATGGTAGCCTTGAAAGGCGTTGGAACAGGTGGCGAAAGCTTCGTGAACGCAAGGATCGGCAGCATACCGAACACAACGGCACCGCGCGCGACCAGACCTGCCACGCTCGCGATCAGGATGAGCACACAGTCCCACTTGGTCATGCCAATCAGGAGGCGTGGAACCAGCATGGAGGCAAGAAGGAACACCAGAGAGCCTGCCCAGAAAACGAGCTGCTGCCACAGCTCGTTCAGGAAGCGCCAGACTTGCGGACGGAAGGTGGACGGTCCGTAAGCTGAGACTGTCAGGCCTGCGGCTGCCGTGGCGACAACGCCGGAAAAGCCGAGCATTTCGTCACAGAGAATATAGACCGTGTATGGCAGAGCGAGGGTCAGGGTGATTTCTGCTGCCGGTGCGCCCCCCAGGCCCGCGATGAGCAGCAGGGTCAAGCGGCCAAGGCAGACGCCGACAACAATGGCGCCACCAAAAGCCGACGCGAAATCAACGACCGCCTCACCGAGATGGATGTGCCGGTGGGAGGTGACGGAGGCCAGCAGGATGGCGAAAATCGCAATCGCGGCGGCATCGTTCAGCAGCGCCTCACCTTCAACAAGGCGCGTCAAACGTGACGCCGCGCCGATCTCCCGGAAGATGCCTGCCACGGCTGACGGATCAGTCGTGGCGACAATGGATCCGAGGAGAAGGCAGACCACCAGGCTCTGATTGGCGAATGGGTAAAGCGCCAGACCAATGGTGGCTGTGGAGACAACAACCGCCACAACTGCCAGCAGAAGTACTGTTGCCGTTTCATGGGCCAGACGACGAACGTCAATACCCATGGCGCCCTGGAACACCAGAATGGGCAGGAAGATCAACAGGAAGGCTTCACTGTTGATCGGGAAATAGATCAGGGCTTCGGCGGCGCCATCCAGCAGGTCCGTTGCGGAAGAACGAACAACAAGAGACGCAGCGCCACCCAGAACGATGCCAGCAAGGGCCAGCAGAACCGTTTCGGAAATCTCAAGCCGTTTGGCCAGAGGCTGAATGATGCTGACGAGCGTGAGCAGGAACGCAATCGCGAGAAGAACGGCTGCAAGGCCTGTCACCATCATTGTATTCCGTACTCCCTTGGTTCGAAAACCATCCTAGAGACGGTTGCCGCCCCACGATAGCTCTGTCTTGCAAATTATGTGTCAGCGGCGGCAAGCCACTGTCTGACCTGGCTTTCCGGGTCTTCGGCACGAATGAAATCGCTTACGGCGGCAACGCTGTCTGCCCCTGCCTTCAGGCAGGACGGCAGCCGATCGAGCGTGATGCCACCAATGGCCACCAGAGGGACATCGCCACTGAGCTCACGCCACTCGGTCAGGCGCTCAACACCTTGCGGACCAAACGCCATCTTCTTCAGTTTCGTTTCCCAGATCGGACCGAGTGCAACGTAATCGGGCTTGCAGGCCAGCGCACGCTGCAGTTCTTCATGGCTATGGGTCGAGATGCCGAGGCGAATGCCCGTCTGGCGGATGGCCTCAAGGTCTGCGGTCTCAAGATCTTCCTGCCCCAGATGCAGCCACTCATAGCCCAGTTCGATTGCCAGTTCCCAATAATCGTTCAGCACGAGGGCGACATTATGGCGGGCGGCCAGTTCCTGAGCTGTTTCAGCCTGCGCCCGGATTTCTTCCGACGGCATGTCCTTGAGGCGCAGCTGAATGAAACGCGCCCCTGCTCCGCCGAGGCGTTCGACCCAACGAGGATGATCAACGACAGGATAGATTTTCGAAGGCAGACGGGACATTTACAGCATTTCTCCACCGAGGCTGCGGGCCAGACCAAGGGTCGGGGTCGAGGGCACCGCCATATCGCGTTCTTCCATAGGGTCTGCAGCAAATCCGGCAAGCCCGGCTTCGCACGCCAGGCGAAACGCGGTGGCCATCTGGGCCGGGTTTCCTGCTTTGGCGACGGCCGTGTTGATCAGAACGGCATCGTATCCGAGTTCAAAGGCTGCCGTGGCGTGAGAGGGCTTTCCAATGCCGGCATCCACGACCATGGGGATGTCCGGGAAATGGCTGCGCAATGCGCGGAGGCCGAAAAGATTGTTCAGCCCCCTGCCCGAACCAATTGGTGCGCCCCATGGCATCAGCACCTCAGCACCCGCACGGAGCAACCGTTCAGCCACAACCAGATCTTCCGTTGTGTATGGGAAGACCTTGAAGCCATCTTCCGTCAGGATCCGTGTGGCCTCGACCAGCCCAAAGACATCGGGTTGAAGCAGGTCGCCCTGGCCGATCACTTCCAGCTTGATCCAGTCTGTTCCAAAAACATCTCGAGCCATCTGTGCTGTGGTGACCGCTTCCCGCACCCCATGACAACCTGCGGTGTTAGGGAGAATGGGGACGTTCAGGCTCTGGATCAGAGACCAGAATGCCTGTCCTGCCTGAGCGCCCGCAGCTTCGCGACGCAAAGACACGGTTACAACACCCGCCTGAGCGGCCTTTACCGCGTCTGCGAGGATGGCGGGGCTGTCATATTGGGCCGTGCCCAGCATCAGCCTTGAAGAGAGTTCAGTGCCGTAGAACTGCATGTCAGCCTCCCTGCATGGGGGCAAGAATTTCGAGCACGGCGCCCTCTTCCACTGTTTGTGCACTCCGCTGGGTGGCTGGAATGAAAAAACCGTTCAGGGCCGTCGCGACACGCGCCTTGCCGTAACCCAGTTCATCAAGGACCGCGCCAAGTGTTCGCGCATGAACTTCATGGAGTTCGTCATTCACGGTGATCTGCATGATGTCTCTCCCATCCAGGGGTATAAGAGGAAGAAAGGGTCTCAGGCCCGATCCGTTCCGAAAATGATGTCACAGACTTCTTGTGCACGCGCGGGCGATAGCAGGAAACCGTGACGATACATGCCATTGAGGGAGATGCTCTTCCCGTTCTGCCTGACCCTCGGAACATTGTCAGGATAGGCTGGTCTGAGGCCAGCATTGGCCTCCAGAAGCTCTGCTTCCGCGAAGGCTGGGTGCAGCGTATAGGCCGCATTGAGCAGTTCGGTCACGGCGCGCACCGTAATGCCGCGCGTATCATCACTCTCAACCATAGTGGCCCCGACCATGAACACGGCGTCTGCCCTCGGTACAATATAGACCGGAATGCGGGGATGCAGCATACGAACAGGCCGGTGAAGGCTGATTTCCGGACAGCGTAGCAGAACCATCTCCCCGCGCATGCCTCTAAGGTCATTTTGCGTGGTCCGGGCCTCTACGCCCGTACAGTCAACAACCCAGTCGAATTCATCATCGCTAATCGCCTGAACTGTCAGGATCTGGCCGCCTTGTTGCTTGAGGCGGTGTGCAAGGGCCAGCAGGGCCTTGCGAGGGTCGACATGACCTTCTTCCGCAAAGAAGAGCGCCTTGTCGAAACGGCCTGCCAGATCTGGCTCCAGCGCATCAATCTGGGGCGCGTTGAGGATTTCGAAGTGACTGGTGCGGCGTCCAAAGCGGTTTAACTCTGGCGTATCGCGAGGCGGAGCGACAACAAGGCTGCCTGCCTGAACTACGTCCGGAACGTGGGATTTCCACCAATGGAGCGATGTCAGACTGTCCTGCGTGACTTCATCTGGTGCTGATTCTGCCTCACACCAAGGGGCCAGCATTCCGCCCGCAAACCATGAGGCACCAGCGCCAACCCGGCCGCCCGTGTCATGAACCGTGACCTGTGCGCCGTGTTCTGCCAAAGCCACAGCGGTGACCATTCCGGCTACGCCGGCGCCTCGAACCAAAATGCGAGGTCCAGTCATCCATGTCCTCCTCGTAAAAGCGGAACGTGTTTAACATGGCTTGTCTGTTTGGTCAGGAGGCACGCACGGGGAGATGATCGGCTGCGTACACAAAGATCGTATAGCGCCCTTCCGTCAGACGTTTGGCCGGAGTGCCGAATGTTCGCAGCACCTCGGCTTCCCCGAAGGTTTCTTCCGGGTGTGGGATCAGGACGAAAAAGGCTTTTCCATCAAAGCTATGCCAATCCATTTTCTTGCGAATGTGCACAAACGGCGCAACCGTGCCGTCTCCCTGCTTCATCCCGGGGTAAATGTGTATTTTTCCGAGAGAGGCCACTTCCAGGTTGCCGGAACTCCACCAGGAACCAACACCATCCGGAGGGAGATCGCGCTCAAGTCGGCTGAGAAGCTGGTTATCATCGGAACTTAGAAGTCCCGTCGAATGCGCTGGGAGGTTCCGGTAGTCCGTAATGAGTGTGACGACCAGGATCATGGCTGCCAGACTCACGGCTACGCCTTTCTTCGGCCAGACAAGCGCTGTGAGGCAGGCCAGATCAATCCAAAGCGGAAAAAGATACCGCGCGACAGCAATGGGGCTGCCATCCAGAGCGATGCGGTTGCTAAGAGCGAGCGCCACGAAATTCAGGGCGGCGGACAGAAGCAGCATCATGGGGAATGCGGCAATCTGGCCCCTGCTCTGCCATCCTGATCGGGCAATCTTGAGAGCCGCAGCGAGAGCGAGGCCGACAAGAAGAAGCCGGAGGCATTCCGGTATTGTGGATGCTACGGCCTGCCCGAAGGGTTCTGCTCCGTAGAGAAGAAGAATGGAGCGAACGGATGTCCCGAAGTTGCTGCCCAGTTGTTCCCATGGTGCAAATCGGGTTTCCAACGGCTCCGTGACAAAGCCGCCGGTCACGGCATTGATGTGCAGAATGGCTTTGGCCAGCACGGTTGCTGCCATTGAGGCGAGGACCAAAAGCCCACGTTGGCGAAGAGTAAAGTGCTGAGCCAGAAAAGCGTAGGCGATGATCGCCCCCGCTCCTGTCACTGCGAGTAACGGGTCTCCAATCACCCCGAGGCACAGTAGCACTGCCAAGGCCGCCAGTGACCGGTAGGAGCCCGATGAGAGAAACCGGTCAGCCCAGTGAAGTGCCCAAAGACCGTAAATCAGAGCGCCCATATGGATCGCAGACAGTGTGATGAAATACGCCATTGGAGAGCGCATCAGGGGAAAGGCAAGCGCTGGCAAAAGCAGGGTCGCTGCGCCGAGGCGTTCCTCAATGCCTCGCAAGCGCAGAAAAACCACCGAGAAAGCTGACGCGACAACGCCGACCCATAGGATTGCGGGTTGCACCATCAGAAGAAATGGGCTGCCTGCCGGTCTGCCTAACAGGTGCCATAGTCCACTCAGGAGGGCGCTGAGAGGGATATCGGACGTCCAGAAATCCGGCGGGGTCAGAACCCAGTCATGCAGGCGCCAGTTTCCATGCAGTACATCCAGTCCGGCAAGGAAATAGGACGCCTGATCCGATGTCTTGGGCCACAGCGAACAGACGTAAACCGCTAGAACGAGATAAAGCGTTAGCCCTATGACCGAGGCAATAAAATAGCCGTTTCTAAAAGAAAAACTTCCAAGAAATGTTTTTGATATCATTGAGTTGAGACGGCTTTCTCAATTTTTAACTGAAGGTGAGATACGAGTATTTCGACTGGATGAGCAGGCCGCCGTCCGGCAAGACGCTTCGTCTGGCAACGACAGGAGAAGCCCGTTGCCAGAATATTGCCTTCCGCCTTGCTGGCCCAGTTCTGGGCAAAAATGCTGGCGGACAGATCGGCGTGTTCCTTCTCATGGCCGAACAGGCCAGCCATCCCGCAGCAACCGGCTTTGCCCGCATCTGCCTGAACGCCCAAATGTCGCAAAATGACCGTCCAGTCCTCAGCACTTCCCGGGCGTACAGCCTGCTCTGTGCAATGTGAGATGATGGTCAATGCTGCTGTGTCAGGTTTGACCGCATTTGAAGGTATGATGCCCTTGGTGATCTGGCGTTTCAGGAAGGCTTCCAGTGAAAGCACGGTTGGGATGGCTTCGGACCCTGCGACATCCCGATATTCCTGCTCAAACATCAGACCTGTAGCGGCATCCAGAGAAATAACGGGTACGCCGTGACGAGCGATATTCTTGAGCTGCTTCAGGGTTTTGCGAGCAGTTGCTGAGAACCCTTTACGAAATCCTCGTACATGCCTGGCCTTGCCATTATCCCACACGGACGTGACGCGCGGGTCCATCCCAAGAGATTTGAGAAGCGTGTATGCGCTTTCGATGACACCGCCATCAAAGCTTCCCGTAAACGAGTCCTGGATCAGAACAACAGAGCGGTCATTGTTTCCTGCTTGTTCAAGCCATTCTGTGCTGACCTGCGTGATTTTGGGCAGTCTTGCGGGGCTGATCTTCGGAAGATCGACAAGCCCCAGCTTCTTGAGAAACATAGTCGAGATCGGGTTCTGCATCAGAATATTGGCGAGCGTCGGCATCTGTCGGCCGACCTTTAGGAGAGGCTCGAGCCAATACACGAGATAGTCCCTCACCGGGCGGCGATGCTTGAGGAAATAAAGGTCCAGAAACTTTGACCGCATGGAGGGAATGTCCACCCGGATCGGACATTGCGTGGCACAGGCCTTACAGGACAGGCATGTGTCCAGGCTGGCTTTGAGCTCGGCTGTTAGCTCGGGAAGCGCACTTTTGTCAGAGGCGGTATCTGGGAGCGAATTCAGTCGCGCCCAGCTTCGCAGCAAGGTCGCTCGGCCTTTTGGTGACTGAAGCCTGTCTTTGGTAGCCTTGTAAGATGGACACATGGCCATGTCAGGTTCGCGATTATAGCAGGCCCCATTTCCATTGCAGCTCACGGAGAGGCTGAAGTCATCTCGCAGATCTGAGGAAATCTGCTCGTCAAACTGGCCTTTGAACGGGATGCCGTCTATCCGGTCTACTGGATATTTGACGCCAACGGGCGCAAGCTTCCCGCGATTAAAAATATCTCTGGGATCAAAGACTTCCTTGATGCGGCAGAGCTCTGCGAAGAGCGTCTCCCCAAAGAAGAGAGGCGAGAATTCTCCGCGGTAACCTCTCCCATGTTCGCCCCACAACAACCCACCATGGCGTCTGGTCAGGTTGGCCACGGCATCGGAGATCGGGCGGATCAGGGCTCGATCATGCTCAGACAGCATATCCAGAAAAGGACGGACATGCAGACAGCCAACATCGGCATGCCCGAACATGCCGTAAGACAATCCGTATCCGTCGAGAATGCCCCGGAACTCAGATACATAATCAGCTAGGGCTTCCGGTGGAACGGCTGTGTCTTCGACAAAAGCCACGCCCTGTTTGCGGCCATCCGGACGGCCGAGAAGCCCTACGGATTTTTCACGCAAGGTCCAGAGCTGATTAATGATTGCCTGATCAGATACAGGTTTATAATCAATGACTTCGTAAGGAGAGCTTTCAAGAAGGGTGACGGCTTCCTGCATCTGTTGATGGAGATGGCCTTCGTCATCTCCCACGAACTCAACAAAACTCATCCCCCGGACGGGTTGCTCTGAACGGGCACCAAGAACGCTTTCCAGGGATTGCCAGACAATATCCTGTGACGCTTTCTCCAGCACCCGGTCATCCAGCACTTCCACTGCTGAAGGATTGGCTGGAAGAATGGTCTGGACGTCTCGGAGGGTGCTGTCGAAACTGGCGTAGCGCACGACGAGAAGCTGACGATATTTCGGAAGCTTCCGAACGCGCAGCACAACACGCTTCGTTAGGGCCAGCGTTCCCTCTGAACCCGCCAGCAGGCGAGCCAGACTGAACTGGCCGTTCTCAAGAAGAACGTTTTCGAGGTTATACCCGGTCAGTCCCCGGTTCATGTCTGGAAAGACCCGACGGATCTCGTCCGCCTGCTCCGTCACTACACGGTACACTTCGCGATAGACCCGTGCGGAGAGATCGCTACCAGTCTTCTTGTGCTCAAGAGCGTCGCTGGCCAGTTTTTCAACATGGAGATTACTGCCATCCGATAGTACCACATCCATGGTTTCAATGTAGTCAGATGTGCGGCCGTAAATGCGAGAGCCCTTGCCGGAAGCATCGGTCGCAATCATTCCGCCGATCGTGGCGCGGGTCGCAGTTGAAACTGTAGGCGGGAAAAAATAACCGTGGGGCTTAAGAAAGGCATTCAGTCTGGCCAGAACAACGCCGGGTTCGACGGTTACGTGCCCAGTGTCAGGGTCAAAATCCAGAATGCGATCCAGATATCGGGCCACATCAACGACGATCCCCGCAGTCAGGGATTGACCGTTGGTTCCTGTGCCGCCTCCACGCATGGCGAGTGTAAGGGAGCCGTCTTCTGCCGCACGCACGGCACGATTAAGGTCTTCGGTTGTTCGGGGATAGATGACGGCCAGTGGAAGGCGCTGGTAAATGCTGTTGTCTGTCGCTCCGACTAATCGGGCAGAGACCTGAGGCGTGATATCCCCCTCAAAGCCTTCGGCAGCCAGTCTGGCGAGGAAAACATCGCGGATGTGCAATTCAGATGCGGCAAGATAGAGGCTGGAGCGTCCGGCCACACCTGTCAGATCTGCATCGCCACCCATGTTCGTTTCTCCCCGGTCGTATAGCGTGTTGGAAGACTATCCTCGACGAAATGAAGCGTCTTGGAAAGTCCTCCTCACGGAAAGAAAATGTCCTTATTCCACCGTGACAGATTTCGCCAGATTGCGAGGCTGATCCACGTCCGTACCCTTCAGAAGAGCAACTTCATACGCCAGAATCTGCACCGGGATGGCGTAGAGGATGGGGGCAACGAACGCATCGACGTCCGGCAGGATGACGACATGCTCCGCAACGCCTTCCAGACGTTTGGCGCCGGCGGCATCTGTAAAGGCCAGAATACGGCCACCGCGAGCCTTGGCTTCCTGAAGATTCGAAAGCGTCTTGTCGAACAGGATGGTTGACGGAGCGATCGCGACGACCGGAACGGTTCTATCGATCAGACTGATCGGACCATGCTTCAGTTCACCGGCCGCATAAGCTTCGGCATGGATATAACTGATTTCTTTGAGTTTTAGAGCGCCTTCGAACGCGATCGGTGTGCAGATACCACGACCCAGATACAGAACATCGCGAGCTTCTGCGACAATACGCGCCATTTCCTGAATGGCCTCAACGCGTGTGAACACTTCTGCGGCCCGGGACGGCAAATCAAGCAGGCTTGCTGTCAGGGTTTCTTCCCGTGCCTTGTCGATCGTTCCGCGAGCTCGTGCAAAGTCAATAGAAAGAGCTGCAAGAACAGAGAGTTGCGCCGTAAAAGCCTTGGTTGAGGCTACAGAAATTTCTGGACCAGCAACCATGCCCAGGACGAGATCGCTTTCGCGACCCATCGTTGAATGTTCGACATTCAGGACCGACACAATGCTCTGTCCTGCCTTCTTGAGGCTGCGCAGGACGCCAAGCGTATCTGCCGTCTCTCCAGACTGGGAAATCAGCAGTGCCACGCCCTTGTCTGGTTGCGGTGCATCGCGATAGCGCATTTCAGACGCCACATCGATTTCCACCGGAACGCGAGCGAGTGATTCAAGCCAGTAGCGCCCGACCATGCCCGCATAGAAAGCAGACCCACAGGCTGTAATTGTGACACGGGGTACCTGTGCCGGATCGAACGGCATTTTCGGCAGGGCAATTGTCTTGGACGCTGGGTCCGTAATGCGCTGAAGCGTCTGGCCAATGGCGACCGGATGCTCGTGCAATTCCTTCTCCATGTAATGGCGATAGCCATCCTTGCCGACCTGCCCTGCCATGAACGCAATGTTCTGGATTGGACGGCTGACTTCCTGACCGTCCCCGTTGAAGATGATGACATTCCCGGGCGTCAGTTCGCACCAGTCTCCATCATCCAGATAGGTGATGCGGCTTGCCAGGGGTGCCAAGGCGAGGCTGTCGGAGCCAAGGAACATCTCGCCGTCGCCGTAACCTACAGCGAGAGGCGCACCGTGGCGTGCGCCGATGAGCAGACCATCATGACCCTGAAAGATGATGGCAATGGCATAAGCGCCTTCAAGACGCTTGATGGCCGCGAAAGCGGCATCACGCGGTGCTTTGCCCTGATCAAGGTAGAAATCGACGAGATGGGCGACTGTTTCTGAATCTGTGTCGGACAGGAAAATTCGGCCTTCACTTTCAAGCTCGGCCTTCAGTGTCGCGAAGTTTTCGATAATGCCGTTATGCACGATGGCAACCCGGCCTGCCGCATGGGGATGGGCATTGGCTTCTGTCGGTGCGCCATGTGTGGCCCAACGCGTATGGCCGATGCCTGTGGTGCCGGTTAGCGGATCGGCCTTTAGAACAGCCTCAAGATTATCAAGTTTGCCAGCAGCGCGTCGTCGGTCAATCGTGCCGTTGGCTGTAAGCGTGGCGATGCCTGCGGAGTCATATCCGCGGTACTCCAGCCTGCGGAGAGCTTCAAAGACGATTGGGGTGGCTGGACGATGGCCTACAACGCCACAAATTCCACACATCAGCCCTGCTCCTTTTTGGCTTTAAGGGTCTGTTTGATTTTAAGTCCGCGGTCTGGCTTGATTGTCTGGCGAGCGCGCCCAAAAGCAAGTGCTCCGGCCGGAACGTCTTCCGTGATGGTGCTTCCCGCAGCGATCAACGCGTCATCGCCAATTGTGACAGGGGCCACCAAAATGGCATCAGAGCCGATAAAATTGCGGGCGCCGATCGTCGTGCGATGCTTGAAGTATCCATCGTAGTTGCAGGTAACGGTCCCTGCTCCGACATTGGTTTGTGCACCGACGGAGGCGTCACCCAGATAGGTCAGGTGATTGGCTTTTGCGCCAGGGCCTAGATCGACATTCTTCAGTTCCACGAAATTACCGACATGGGTATCAGCAGCGCAGATTGTTCCGGGTCTTAGTCGCGCATAGGGGCCGATCATGGCGCCCTCGCCCACCGTGCAGCCTTCAAGATGAGAGAATGCACGGATCAAGGCACCGCTGCGAACCGTGACGCCTGGTCCAAAAAAGACATTTGGTTCAACGACGACATCCGGCTCCAGGCAGGTGTCGGTGCTGAAGAATGTGGTTTCTGGGGAGACAAGTGTGACGCCGCCTTCCATCGCAGAAATGCGCAGGCGCTGCTGAAGCGTGGCTTCTGCCTGGGCAAGCTCTACACGTGAATTGACCCCAGCCAGCTCAGTCTCCGGCGCTTCTACGCACTGGACCCGTCCCTCTGACGCGGCCATTGCGACAACATCGGTCAGATAATACTCACCCTGCGCATTGTCGTTGCCAACAGCGGCCAGCCACCGTCGGAAATCTGCGGCACCTGCGCACATGACGCCTGCATTGCAGAGTGCGATTTCACGTTCCTGCTCGTTTGCGTCTTTGTATTCTACAATTCGGCTGACGCGGTCCTGCTCTTCAACAATACGTCCATAACGACCTGGATCAGCCGGGCGCATCCCAAGAAGTGCGAGGCTCGCTCCGTCTTGCCGGGCTACCGTCAGACGACGCATTGTATCGGCTGTGATCAGCGGGTTGTCTGCGTAGAGAACTGCGATGTCGCCGTCTCCGAACAGGTCTTTTGCAGTATTGGTCGCGTGTGCGGTGCCCAGACGTTCGGTCTGAACGACTGTTCGATATGGCTGAACGGCTTTTTCCAGTTCAGCCATATCCGGTCCGACGACTACAACGACGTCGTCAAAGATTTCTCGGGCCGTATCGATGAGATGTGTGATCATCGGGCGGTTTCCAAGGCGATGCAAAGCCTTGGGAAGACGTGATTTCATCCGCGTGCCGAGGCCCGCTGCAAGGATGATGGCTGTGGTGTGGCGTGCGGTATTGGTCATGTTCCGTTCCGGGTATCCAAACCACGCCAATCCGTCAAACGATGGTTGAGTTAGGCTCCATCACTTCCGATTGCCATTTATTGCGAAATGACCGCGGCTGATTTCGACGGTGGAAGTGGTTGTTGCATGACAACAGTGACATGCCCGAGCTTAGGATGATTGAATTCGATCCGCACCGGGACAAGTCCAACACCATCGATCTCTTTAAACCAGGCTGACCCGGGCTGTGGTGCGGCCATTTTTGCACGATTTGGAGAATCTTTTACAAATCCTGCAATCTGCTGTCCGACAAAGTCGCACCGAAGTGCCGGACCGGAATAGGCCTGCTTGTGGGTTTGGGGAATGTCGGATGTGGTCGGACCATGGACCGTCATTCTTGTCAGGCGAATACCATCAAAGATCACAGCGGACCCTTCACAGCTTTTCGTCTGCGTCAGGGTTTCAAGAAGTCGGGCCATTCCGCTGAGCGTATCAATGGTGTGGGGCAGATTACTGTCCGAGACAGGGTCGCGATCGGTTTCCGCAGGCTCCAGAATGTCTACATGTGGTGTGTTGCCATTGTAGGTTAGCAGGACGCGCCGATGTTGGCCCCGGGATAGCCCACCGCTGTCATAACGGATGGGTTTGACATTTCCGCCCGGAACGAAGTCGCCCTCGACGCGGGAATGAATGTCCATCGTCACGAACCAACTGATCAGGCCTGCCGGTCTGATATGCGTCGTTCCGCCGTAGCCCCAGGGCTCGATTTGATACGAGGCATCTGCGTCAAGCACATGAAGTCCGCGCATATAAATAGCGAACGTTGTGTTGACCTGCCCAGCCGCCTGGGCTGCAGGCGCGAAGCCAGCCAGCAGCATTCCTGCTGCGGCCAGCGCGCGGAGGCCCTTAAACGTCAAGGTTGGCAACCTTGAGGGCATTACCCACAATGAAGTCTCGGCGTGGCTCGACCACGTCGCCCATCAGCGTGGAGAACACCTGGCCCGCTTCTTCGACATCTCCAACCTTGACCTGCAGCAGGGTGCGGGTCGACGGATCAAGTGTGGTGTGCCAGAGCTGCTCATCATTCATTTCGCCAAGGCCCTTGAACCGATTGATTGTCAGGCCACGACGACCCTGAGCAAAAATCCGGTCCATGACATTGGACGGGCCAAACAGCGGATACTCCTGCGTGTCCAGACGCAGTATGGCTGGCGTCATGAAGTCACGTGCCAGACGCTCACCTTCCGAAGCAAGCCAGCGTGCTTCAGCAGATTTTAGAATGCTCTGCTCCAGACGGTAGATCTCGCTGACGCCACGAACAGAGCGCGCACACTCAATGCCCGTGCTGGAGAGTGAAACTTTCCAGCCACGTTCATTGGCAGGCGACGCTTCTTCCAGGTGGCGCTGGAACTCTGGAATACGATCGCTGATAGCTGCTGGATCAATATCAAGTACGCGGGATACAGCCGCCTGCTCCAAAATCCACACTGGGATTTTGGTTGCGATATTTTTCAGATTCTGTGCCGCTGCAATCAGGAAGCGGACTTCTTCACGAAGCTCTTCTCCCGTGAGCTCAAGGCCGTCACCGAAGCGTAGCGAAGCATTTGCCAGGGCCTTGTCGAGCAGATACTGCTCCAGCGCAGCATCATCCTTCAGATAGCGCTCTTCCTGGCCGCGCTTGGCCCGGTAGAGTGGCGGCTGGGCGATGTAAAGATACCCGTGTTCAATCAGCTCTGGCATCTGGCGGAAGAAGAACGTCAGAAGCAGCGTCCGAATGTGGGAACCATCCACGTCGGCGTCTGTCATGATGACGATCTTGTGGTAGCGCAGTTTGGCAGCCGAGAAGCCACCCTGATCGACTTCACCACGACCAATGCCCGTACCGAGCGCCGTGATGAGTGTGCCAATTTCCGCAGACCCAAGCATTCTGTCGAAACGCGCGCGCTCAACGTTCAGGATCTTGCCGCGCAGCGGTAGGATGGCCTGGAAGCGACGGTCACGCCCCTGCTTGGCTGTGCCACCTGCAGAGTCACCCTCAACGATGAAGATTTCTGCTTTGGACGCATCACGCTCCTGACAGTCAGCCAGCTTGCCAGGCAGCGAAGAAACGTCGAGCACACCCTTACGGCGCGTCAGTTCACGCGCACGACGGGCAGCCTCACGGGCGCTGGCTGCGTCAATGATCTTGGCGACAATCGCCTTGGCTTCCTTGGGGTGCGTCTCAAACCAATGCGAAATCGAGTCAGCTGCCGTTGCGTGAACGACCGGCTGAACCTCGGACGACACCAGCTTGTCCTTCGTCTGGGACGAGAACTTCGGGTCCGGAACCTTGACGGACAGGATGGCGGTCATGCCTTCACGCATGTCCTCACCCGTCAGCGAGCCTGCTTCACGCTTGGCAACACTTTCTGCATATTTGCCAACAACACGCGTCAGTGCCTGACGGAACCCAGCCAGATGGGTGCCGCCGTCTCTCTGCGGAATGTTGTTGGTGAAGCACAGCATTGTCTCGTGATAGCTGTCGTTCCACGTCAGAGCGAACTCGACGCGGATACCGCTTTCAGTATGGTCAATGAGGCCGGTGATCGGCGGGTTAACAATGGACGTCTTGGAAGCATCAAGCCATTCCGCGAAAGCACTCAGGCCGCCTTCGTAGAAGAACCGAAGTTCCTTGCTTTCAGCGTGACGCTCATCGCGCAGGATGATTTCCAGCCCCGAATTCAGGAATGCCAGTTCGCGAACGCGACGTTCCAGAATGGAAAGCTCGAAATCGACCTTTGTAAAGGTCTGCTTGCTCGGCTTGAATGTCACCAGTGTACCGCGTGGCTCGTCTGACGGTCCAACAACCGTCAGGGCTTCATCGCGTTCACCGTGCTGGAAGCGGATTTTGTGCTCCAGACCATTCCGCCAGATGCGAACTTCCATCCATTCGGACAGAGCATTCACCACGGCCGCGCCCACGCCATGCAGGCCGCCGGAAACCTTATAGGAATTCTGGTTGAACTTGCCGCCAGCATGCAGCTTGGTCAGCACGACTTCAGCAGCGCTGATGCCCTCTTCCGCGTGCATGTCTGTTGGGATGCCGCGGCCATCATCACGTACGGAAACGGAGCCGTCTCCGTTGAGTGTCAGGATGCAGCGGGTGGCGTGTCCGGCCTGGGCTTCGTCAACGGCATTATCGATGATTTCGAACACCATGTGGTGCAGGCCGGAGCCATCATCGGTGTCACCGATATACATGCCGGGGCGTTTGCGGACAGCGTCCAGTCCCTTCAGTACCGAGATCGAGGAGGCGCCGTAATCGTCACCGTCTGCGCCTGGAATCTCCGGCTGGTTCTGGGTCTCTGACATGCGCGAGGCGGTCTCCGTGGAACTCTGAAAAACTGTTGTATGACTATAGCGTGTCACAGGCCGTGAGGCCAGAGCACACACATCATACGGGCTGGATATGGCCATCCTGAACACTGAAAAAGCCCGCTTTTTCGATCAGGCTGGAAAACGGATCAGGATCTGTTCCGGTCAGGAGAACCGGCGTTTTCAGCTTGCTTAGACTGGACAGAAGCGCGTCCCGTCTGGGCTCATCCAGATGAAGAAGTGGTTCGTCCAGCAAAATGGCAGGTGCATCACCCCTGCTCTGTTCGATCAATGCAGCATGGCACAGAACGACCCCCAAAAGCATGGCTTTTTGTTGCCCGCTGCTTGAGAGTTCGGCAGAGCGTCCTGTGGTCTGATCAAAAAGAAGAAAATCCGCTTTGTGGGCACCTAAAGACGTGCTGCCTTTAAGACGGTCTTCTCGTCGGCTATCCTTTAATCGTGCCCGAAGCCAGTCTTCTACCTGCAAGGCAGGACTGACCATCAGTTGCTGGGTGATGTCGCAATCCAGATGCAGGCGGCTTTTTGGAAAATCGGAACTGTCGAAGGGGTGCGTATTCATGCTTTCCATAAGCGCCAGCCGAGCGGCTGATGCGGCGACCGCATGACGGGCAATGGAATCTTCCAGCGACGTGAGCCAGAGCCCCTCGTCCGGTCTTTCCGACAGCAAGCGGTTACGACTGGAAACTGATCGCTCGTGAGCGGTCATTTGCCGGGCATGATCTGGAGAAAGCGCCATGACCAGACGGTCAAGGAAGCGCCGCCTGCCGCCCGCGCCTTCAAGAAAAATCCGATCCATCTGTGGCGTTAACCAGACGCAGGAGAAGATTTGAGCAATTTCTGCCTGAGACCGAACTGAGGCGCCATCAAGTTGAAATGAACGCCGGCCGTTTTCGGAAAGGTTTGCTCCAGTCCCGAGAATAGTCTGGTCGATCCCGTGAGAAAGCGTTGCAGCAACGCCCCAGTGAGCGGCATCTGTGCGGCACAGCGCTTGAAGAGGCGCGCCTCGCAGGCCTCGCCCAGGAGCCAAGAGAGAAACGGCTTCCAGAAGATTGGTCTTTCCGGAGCCGTTCTGGCCGGTCAGGACGGAGATATTTGTCTCAGGCTTCCAGACGGAGTGCCGGTAATTCCGGAAATCCGTCAGGGCAAGGCGCGTTAGTCTCAATGCGGACCGATCAGACCCGCATCGGCATCAGAACATACAATGCAGAAGGTGATGCTGTGTCACGAACCAGCGTTGGAGCTGAGCTGTCTGCAAACGCAAATTCGACTTCAACATCGATCTGATCCGTAATGTCCGTCAGGTACCGTGCCTGAAAGCCAATTTCGATCGGAGGCGCGTCATACGTGACCGTGCTGTCGTCCAACTCTTCCTGTGCCACGCCCTGATCGGGGCTGATGGCCGACAATGTCAGCATGTTGTGCGTGACAGAGAGCTTGACTGGGCGGGAGCGCTCTTGGCTGATGGCAGCAACGCGACCTACTGCAGCAGCGAAGTCCTTCTTCGTGATGCGCAGGATGCGGTCATTGCCCTTGGGGATCACGCGCTCATATTCCGGGAACGTGCCGTCAATCAGCTTGGACGTCAGCAGGACAGGTCCAGCCTGAAACTGAATACGCGTATCCGAAAGGGAAACCTCCAGATCCGCAGCGCCTTCGTCCAGCAGCTTGCGAAGTTCAGCAACGGTCTTGCGCGGGATAATAACGCCCGGCATGCCACGTGCGCCTTCCGGAAGCTCGGTCTCGACGCGCGCAAGGCGATGTCCATCCGTTGCGACGGCGCGGAGCATCGGGATGGTGCCGCTTTCGGTAACGTGCAGATAGATGCCGTTCAGGTAGTAACGCGTTTCTTCGTTGGAAATCGCAAATTTCGTCCGGTCGATCAGGCCACGTAGCGTTCCCGCAGGAATGCGGAAGCGGTGCGGGAGGTCGCCAGCAACCATGGCCGGGAAATCATCAACTGGAAGAACGTTGAGGCTCGTCGCGTAACGGCCCGCACGCAATGCGAGGGGCGCGTCGCTCTCCGGATGATCGAACTCGATTTCCACGCCGTCTGGCAGCTTGCGTACGATTTCGAAAAGTACGGCTGCGGGGACTGTGGTGGAACCCAGACGCTCACCTGCTGCCGGAACGTCTTCGACGACCGCAATTTCCATATCCGTGGCCGTGAGGCGAAGCACATCGCCTTCATAGGACAAGAGAACATTCGCCAGAATGGGAATGGTGTTCCGCTTTTCTGCAACGCCATGAATATGCGCCAGGGCCCGTTGCAGCAGGGTGCGGTCAACCTTGAATTTCATCGTTTTTTTCCCTGGGTCGGCAATCTTTAAGTTTTGCCGTTTCTTAGCAGACAGCCGCCTCCGGTGAAAGGCACCGAAGGCGACTTGTCGTCTTCCTTAGCCTTCGAGCATCCGACGCAGAAGTTCGACGTCTTCTGCAAAGGACGGATCCTGCTCCATCAGTTCACCAACGCGATTGACCGCATGCATGACGGTTGTGTGATCACGATTGCCAAACTTGCGTCCGATCTCGGGAAGAGAGCGGCTTGTAAGCTGCTTTGCGAGGAACATTGCCACCTGCCGTGGGCGAGCAACAGCACGTGCTCGGCGCGCGGAGGACATGTCCGTCAGGCGGATATTCCAGTGCTCGGCAACCTTGCGCTGGATTTCCTCGATTGTGACGCGACGATCATGCGCTTTTAGCATGTCCTTGAGGACATCCTGCGTCGTATCCAGTGTGACAGGGCGCCCGACCAGATCGGCGTGCGCGACAAGGCGATTCAGTGCGCCTTCAAGCTCACGAACGTTCGATGTGATCTTGTGGGCAAGATATTCAAGCACCTTTGACGGAACATGCGTGCCTGACGCTTTCGCCTTGGCTTCCAGAATGGAAATACGCAATTCAAAGGTGGTGGCATGAATATCTGCGACCATGCCGCAGCCGAGCCTCGTTCTCAGGCGGTCTTCAAGCCCCGACAGATCAGACGGACTTTTATCGGCGCTGACGATGATCTGACGTCCGGCATCAACAAGGGCATTGAACGTATGGAAGAACTCTTCCTGCGTATTGTCCTTGCCGATCAGGAACTGAAGATCGTCGATCATCAGCACGTCCACGGAACGAAGCTGTTCCTTGAACTCCATGGTGGACTGCGAACGGATCGCCGCGATGAAGCGGTACATGAACTTCTCAGCTGACATATAGGCAACCGAGACATTGCCCGTTTTCGTCAGTTCAGACCCAATGGCATGCATAAGATGCGTTTTGCCGAGGCCGACGCCACCATACAGGAAGAGCGGATTAAAACCTGGGCTGGATGGCTTTTCGGCCACACGACGTGCGCAGGCATATGCAAATTCATTTGGCTTGCCGACGATGAACGTATCGAAAGAAAAGCGTGGGTCCAGCGGAACAGCAAGATCGCTGCGAACCTCATGACTGGTCGCGACCTGCGCTGTCACTTCCTCGATGACGCTGTCACCGTCCGTCTCAGCTGATGGAAGGACTTCGGGTAGGCCGCGTTTGACCTGCAGTTCAATGCCCTGCACGTCCTGCCGTTCGGTGCGCCACAGGGTCTGGAGACGCTCTTCGTATTGGCTGCGAACCCAGTCTCTCAGAAAGCGCGTCGGCAGATAAAGGATGAGTTCACCATCCTCCAGTGGGCCAAGAACGATCTGACGAAGCCAGGTGCGGTATTCAACTTCACCGACCTCGCCCTTCAGCTTCTCGCGAACCCTGTGCCAGGAAGTTTCCAGCGGGCTCGACGAGCCGGGGGCGGAGGCGCTGGCGTCCAGATACTGAGCGTTTTCCACCTATGGTACCCCCTTTCATTTCGGCCCCGGGAATTGCGGGGCGTCTGTCTTGATTCCCTGCGCGCAGGGTGAATACGTCCTCAACGGGAAGTGACCACACAAGCTGCATGGCGCTTCAGAAAAAGCTGACGCTTCCCGGAGAAAACAGAGCCTCTGGCACTGACTTGATCTGTCAGGATAGGCTTCTGGTCAGACCGAAGCAAGCTGGAACACGAAAGGTTCAGAAGTGCTGCAGAGGGGTGTTGCCATATAGTCAAAAAAGAACGCGCTCCCGTGAGAGAGCGCGTTCTTCAGTTCAAACCCTGCAAAGGGTCTCAGGCCGTGGCGAGAGACTTGATGCGGGCAGAAAGACGGGACAGCTTGCGGCTGATCGTGTTCTTTGCAACGACACCCTTACCGGCAGCGCGCTGCATTTCAGGCTGTGCAACCTTGTATGCTTCGGCAGCAGCCGTCTTGTCACCGGACTGAATGGCCTGTTCGACCTTCTTGATGAAGGTACGCATACGGGACATGCGGGCGACGTTGCGCTCGCGGCGACGTTCGTTTTGACGGATGCGCTTACGGGCAGAAGCTGTATTTGCCATGGATCTTTCGGTTCAGTTAGCGGTCTTGTCGCGGAAAATGATTGGCGCCCTCTACCCGTCATGAGCGGCGGCGTCAAGCGTTTTACACATTTTATACACACTGCCACCAATAGGGCGGAGGCCACTATTTCTGGCAGTTTGCGCAGAAAAATGTCGAACGCCCCGCTTGGGTGATGCGTGAAATGGTGGAGCCTGCCCCACACTGGCGGCATGTCTCGCCTTCCCGCCCATAAACAAGGTGGAGATCCTGAAATCCCCCTTTCGTCCCGTCAGCCTGCACGTAGTCTCTTAAAGAGGAGCCTCCTGACGCGATGGCCTCTTCCAGAACAGTTCGAATGGCATTTGCAAGACTGTCGGCTTCTGCCTCTGTCAGCGTCGTGGCCGCGCGTGCGGGGTGAATATGGCTTCGGAAGAGGGCCTCACACACATAGATATTGCCGAGGCCCACAATCAGCTTCTGGTCCAGAAGCGCTGTTTTGATCGGCGTGCGGCGACCTTGCATGACCGTATGAAGATACGTGCCAGTCATATTCGTGGATAAGGGCTCGATTCCCAGGCCGTTCAGAAGGCGATGTGCGTTTTCCTGATGTGTGGGAACCACATCCACCATGCCGAACCTGCGTGGGTCAACCAGGCCAGCGCGTGCCCCGTTTTCCGTCTGCAGGACAAGGTGCTCATGTTTTGGCGGAGTCGTATTCATGCCTGACTGCCCAAGGAGCAGTCTGCCGGACATCCCCAGATGCAGCATCATGCTCCATCCGTTCTCGACGCGCATCAGGATATACTTGGCGCGACGATGAAAGGAGAGCACTGTCTGCCCTTCAAGCCTTTCCCGGAGATCCAAGGGAAATGGCCACCTCAGGTCAGGGCGGTTGACAGTAACGTGACGGATCCTCTGCCCCTGAAAGGCATCCTGGAACCCACGCATGACGGTTTCGACTTCTGGAAGCTCTGGCATGACTGGTCACAAAGATATATCGATTGCCCCATGACCGATAGCGCTGAACATAACGTCCCGCCCTTCCCGTCTTCCGAGCAGACCGGAGACACCACGGATTTTGGTTACCGCAATGTCCCGCGGAACCAGAAGAAGACCATGGTCAGGGAGGTGTTCGAGAGTGTCGCTGGCAAATATGACATCATGAATGACGTCATGTCGCTGGGGATCCATCGCGTCTGGAAGCGGATTTTCGTGGGCATGCTCGGTGCCCGTCCGAACATGAAGCTGCTGGATCTGGCTGGCGGTACAGGTGACATCACATTCGGCTGGCTTCGTGCAGGCGGTGGCCCGGCTATTCTCTCTGACATTAACTCGGCGATGTTGTCCGTTGGGCGTGATCGCGCAATTAAGGCTGGTCTGATCGGCCAGATTGAAGTGTGTGTCGTCGACGCCGAAGCGATTCCCCTGCCCGACTGTTCTGTTGATCGCGTGACCATCGCTTTTGGTCTGCGGAACTGCACCGACAAGGATGCAGTGCTTCGTGAAGCGCGTCGGGTTCTGAAGCCCGGTGGACGCTTCTTCTGTCTTGAATTTTCTCGTGTCGAAATTGCGGCTCTTTCGCCTGTCTATGATACGTGGTCTTTCAAGGTTCTCCCCAAGATGGGACAGTTGATCGCCAAGGACGCTGAGAGCTACCAGTATCTTGCCGAGAGCATCCGTATGTTCCCGGACCAGGAAACACTTGCTCAGATGATGCGGAATGCAGGTCTGGAGCGTGTTCAGTATCGCAACCTGTCTGGCGGTATTGCTGCCATTCACTCCGGTTGGCGTCTGTAATTGATGCGCCGCGTTCTGCTGATTGTTGGCGGAGGAATTGCTGCTTATCGGGCGCTGGAGCTGGTGCGCCTGCTAAAAGCAGACAATGTTTCCGTGACACCGGTTATGACGGATGCGGCAAAAGCATTCATTACACCTCTTAGCCTTGAAGCTCTGTCTGGGGAGCGGGTGCATGATGCGCTCTTTGCTCCCACGCAGGAGAGCGAGATTGGCCATATCGCTCTGGCACGCAGCGCAGATCTTGTCGTAGTCTGCCCGGCTACAGCTAATCTCATGGCCCGTATGGCGCATGGCATGGCCGATGATCTGGCCACAACGCTCCTTTTAGCCACCACGACGCCTATACTGCTGGCGCCCGCCATGAATGTGCGCATGTGGGAGCATCCCGCGACACAGGCCAACCTCGCCCTTCTGAAAGAGCGTGGCGTGCGGGTCGTAGGCCCCGATGAAGGCAATATGGCGTGTGGGGAGTTTGGTCCGGGCCGTCTGAGTCAACCTGACGTCATTCGGGACGCAATTCTGGAGGCGCTGGCGTCCGATCATTCTTTGGCTGGCAGGCATGCTCTCGTTACTGCGGGACCAACAGTTGAACCCCTAGATCCTGTCAGGTTTCTCTCCAATCACTCTTCTGGCAAGCAGGGCTACGCGATTGCCGCCGCTCTTGCGGCGCGAGGCGCAAAAGTAACGCTTGTCAGTGGTCCGGTTGCTCTGCCCGTCCCGTCAGGTGTCGTCTGTGTAAAGGTTCAGACAGCACGTGAGATGTTAGGGGCGTGTGAAGCCGCGCTTCCTGCTGAAATCGCCGTTTGCACCGCCGCGGTCAGTGACTGGCGCGCAAAGGCAGCGGCTCAGGGTAAAATCAAAAAGACCAATGAGGGGCCGCCTGTTCTCGAACTGGTGGAAAACCCGGATATCCTTGCAACTCTCTGTCGACTGGCAAATAGGCCGAAACTGATCGTCGGCTTCGCCGCTGAGACTGATGACGTGCTCGACAATGCTGTTGCCAAGCGTGAGCGCAAGGGGTGTGACTGGCTGGTGGCCAATGATGTGCGTCGCGGTGTCTTTGGAGCAGACAGAAATTTGGTCAGCCTGATCACTGAGACGGGCATCGAAACCTGGCCTGAAATGGACAAGTCTCAGGTTGCCGGGAAACTGGTACAGCGGATTTCTGACGTCTTCGTCTCTTCAATCCCCTGAAAATCCAAGATAAGAAAGGCCTCATGATGACCGATCTTATTGATGTACGGATTACACGCCTTCCTCATTCCGAGGGCCTGCCTCTGCCAGCTTACGCCACCTCTGGTGCCGCTGGTTTCGACTTTGTTGCTGCGATTGCAGAACCGCTTGTCATCGCACCGGGTGGTCGTGCACTTGTTCCCACAGGATTATGCATTGCCCTGCCCTCTGCCTACGAGCTTCAGATCCGCCCTCGTTCTGGCCTGGCTCTGAAGCACGGCATTACACTCCCAAATTCTCCTGGCACGATTGATGAAGATTATCGCGGGGAAATTGGTATTATTGTCATGAATGCCGGGAGTGAGCCCTTCACGGTAGAGCGTGGCACCCGCATTGCTCAGGGGGTTTTGGCGCCGGTGTCCCGTTTGAAGTGGCAGGAAGTTTCTTCTCTGGATGAAACGAATCGCGGTGCACGCGGTTTTGGCAGCACAGGCCACTGAGACGCTTTAGGACATGCAGAAAACACTTGAGCCTCCGGAAGAACCTTCCTTACTCTCGGTCATCATGAAACCGGGAGGACAACAGTCATCATGACGGGCAGCCCGCTGGCCATGCCCATTCGCGTTATGCATCGCTGGCGACAGCGTATGAGTGGCGTAGAGTTATCAATTCTGTTTGCCATGACGGGTCTGTGTCTTTTCCTGCTGAAGAGCGCAGTCTGGGTTCCTGGTACCCTGTCGCTTCCGACCAATCCCGCATTCCCAATATGGCAGGAAGTCGCGTGGACAGTTCTTCACGCTGCTCTTGCTCTAGTAACTGTGGTTATTGTCTCGCTCGTGCTGGCTGGTATGGCACGACAGTTTCCGCGGTTTCGCAACATTCTGGTGCCTTCCCTCTCTGTTGCGCGTGCGGTTCCGGGCCTTGGTCTGACGGGACTTCTACTGCTGTTTTTACCCCCCCTTGCGGTGATTGTGGCTGCAACAGCTTTCAACATGATCTGGCGCGTTCTGACAGCTCTTCTGGATGCTCAGGACACTCTTCCTGCCGAACTTGAAGAAGTCGCCACAGGCCTGCGTATGACGGGCTGGCAGCACTTCTGGCGGTTGCAGGTTCCGGTTGCCATCCCACTGGTGACGTTCCGTGCTGTGCAGGCCATTCCGGGGTTATGGTTTCGCCTGCTGTGTGTGGAGGGGCTTATGACCCTTCTGATGCGGCGGGACGTCGGAGGGTGCGGGGCGCAGGCTTTAATCGCGCTTGAAACCCATCATCTGAGCTGGTTTCTGGAGGCTGGTGTCTGCGCGGTTCTTCTGATCGTAATCATGGACCAGTGTCTGATCAGACCTATGACCGGATGGGCGCAGCGGTACAGGCTGGATGGTCCTCAGCCACAGAAAAAACGTACCCACTCCTGGATGCTTCAGTTCTGGAGAGAAACAGGTCTTCTGAACGGTGTTAGCGTGAGTTTGCACACGCTCATTAGCGGGATCGGTAACTGCCGGATCGGCCGGACGGTGCGCTACGTTCAACCCTCCTCCCCGGAATCCCTACCGGTGCCTGGCTGGCTTATTCCTGCGGCCTCCCTACTCTTTCTGGGTCTCGCCATTGCGCAGAGCCATCTGGCGACACGTCTGCCCTATGATGTGCTTGAGAGTGTTCTGACGCTTCTGCATGTTTGCGGGGCTCTTATTCTGTGCATCGTGCTCTGGTTACCGCTGGCTCTATTTTTCTTTGATGCTGGAGCCGGTATTTTTCGGGGCAGCAGAATGATTATTCTGGCAGGCTCGCTTTTCCCGGCCGTTCTTCTTTATCCTGCTTTCCGTGGGCTGGATGTCGTTCCCACCGCTGTTCTTCTGTTCCTTGGTGCGCATTGGCTCACGGGTGGGACGGTACTGGATGCCATTCAGGCTATTCCGGCGCCGTTCAGGCAGGTTGCGCGCGGACTGCGGCTTAAAGGCGTTCTGCTGTGGAAGCGCCTGATCTTACCAGCCATTGCACCTGATCTGTGTGGAGGCCTGCTTTTGGCCGCTGTTCCAATCTGGGATGCCGTGATGGTGGCTGAGGCGTTTGTGCCTTCTGATAGCGGACTGGGTGCGACGCTCCTGGCCGATATGCTTCAGGGGCAAATCGGCGCACAGATCGTTATTCTTATGCTTCTCACGCTTCTTTCCATGCTGCTTGATCGTCTTGTTCTTCAGCCCCTCGCGGTTTACGCCGCACAGAAATATGCAATCCGATGATCTGTTCCCTGCTTAGCCTTCAGGACTGCCGCCAGATTTACCAGAAGGACAGCAATGCTGATCTTGTGGTGCTTGATCAGGTCAGTTTCGATGTGCGTCCTGGTGAAATCCTTGGGCTTCTTGGCCGGTCTGGTTCCGGAAAGTCTTCCCTCCTGCGGATCATGTCCGGACAAACGCCTCCCGTAGAGGGAAAGGTTTATTGGGAGGGCAAGCCTGTAGCCGGCCCATTGGAAAAGGTGGCGACAGTTTTTCAGTCGGGTGCAATGTTTCCATGGCTGACCCTTCGACAGAATGTGCTGCTGGGGCTTGAAGCGCAGCGTCTGTCACGGTCCGAGCGGGAAACGCGTGCCAGTGCCGCAATTGAGGTCATGGGACTTGAGGGATACGAAAACGCCTATCCCAAGGAGTTATCTGAAGCCCTCAGCCAACGTGCCTCGTTTGCACGGGCACTGGCGCTTCAACCTTCTCTTCTCATGCTGGATGAGCCGTTTTCGGCCCTCGACGTTCTGAGTGCGGAAAATCTAAGAACGGACCTGATTGAACTCTGGGCCGAAAAGCGCTTGTCGTCGCTCAATGCGATGATACTCGCGACGCATGGTATTGAAGAAGCCGTGCTGATGTGTGACCGGATCCTGATTTTCTCGTCCAGCCCAGGGCGAGTGACGCACGAAATTTCCGTTCCATTCCCTCATCCGCGAAATCGAGAAGGCGCTGATTTTCGAAGCTTCGTGGATCAGATCTATACCCTCATGACACGGCGCGCCCCGATTGTCTCGGAAGTCGATACTACGGTCGGTGTGTCGGCTGCTGCGTTGCCGCCTCTGTCCATTGTATTGCCAGACCTTCAGATTGAAGTGCTGGTTGGTCTTATGGAAGTTCTGAGTGGAGAGCCGCTCTCAGGCCGCGCGGATCTTCCGGAACTTGGTCAGCGTTTGCAGATGACGCTCGATGATCTTCTGCCGCTGGGAGAGTCCCTGCAACTGCTTGATCTTGCAGAACTGGAAGATGGAGACATTCTTCTCACGGATGATGGGCGATCATTCGTCGAGGGAGACGCCGATGCCCGCAGGGATATTATGCGCACGGCGCTCCTGCATTATCTGCCGCTCCTTCGCGTCATTCGAAGCACGTTGGATGAGCGGCCGAATCATGTGGTGGATGCCAATCGCTTTCGCAAAGCTCTCGAAGAGAACATGTCTCCCGATTATGCCCAGCAGACACTGACAACAGCTATCGGCTGGGCACGGTATGCTGAACTGTTCGATTATGATGAAGAGTCAGACCGCTTTCATCTGGAAACGGAAGAATAGGATCTGCTTCTGCCCTTCAGCAGAAGCAGAAAACCCTTCAGGCCGGTGTCTTGAGACGGTCCCGGTATAGCTTGCGCGCCTTGGCAACTTTGGGCGCGACAACAGCCGCACAATAGGCCGTTTCCGGATTGCGGGCGAAATAGTCGAGGTGCTTTTCCTCGGCGCGCCAGAAATGCGCCGGGCCTTCAATGGACGTGACAATCGGTGCGGGCCAGATCTGCTCTTCGGTGATCTCGGCCTTTACCTCCTGTGCAACACGCTGTTGGTCCGCGTCTCCGAAAATAACAGAGCGATACTGCGTCCCGACATCATTGCCCTGCCGATTGAGCTGCGTGGGATCATGGGTCGTGAAAAAGACCCGCAGGACATCTGCCAGAGAAATTTCCGCTGGATCAAACACGACCTTCACGACCTCTGCATGTCCGGTATTCCCGGTGCAAACAGCTTCGTAGGACGGATTATCGACATGACCGCCTGCGTATCCCGGGTCTGCCGAGATAATGCCGCGCAGGCCGGTATAGACGGCTTCCACGCACCAGAAACAGCCTGCACCAAGAAGAATGGAAGAGTGTGCACTCATAAACTGAGTCTCCTGAGACGATAGCCTCCCCATATGGGGAGGCCTCTTCCTTATTTCACCACTGGTAACCAGATTGCGCTTGCAGCATTGCCGCCGCGATGAATGGTCTGGGTTGCAGAGTGATAGTCCGACGCTTTCGCGTCGAAGATATTCTGAACGAAGCTTTGCGGATTGCGGTCATAAAGCGGGAACCAGCTGGACTGGATCTGGATTTGAATCCGATGGCCCTTCTGGAAAACATGGTTCACCGCCGGCAGCGTGAACTTGTATTCCTGAATCTGTCCTGCGGGTATGGCCGATGGGTGCGCGAAGTCATTGCGATAGCGCCCACGGAAGATGTCCATCGAAACTGGAAGCTCATACCCGCCCATTTCCGGACGATCCGGCGTAACGCCAGGCTGCACGTCGATGATTTTTACAACCCAGTCGGCGTCCGTGCCGGTCGTGGAAGCAAAAATATCGGCGGTCGGGACGCCTGACACACGGACGGGCGCGTCCAGAACGGGAGTTTCGTAAGTCAGAACGTCCGGGCGGCTCTCGGCAAAGCGCTGGTCCGTAACAAGCCATGCTTTCCAGCGTGAATCCCCTGCGTTGTAGGGGCGCGGCATGAAAGGAACAGGATGAGCAGGATCAGAGATATAAGCATCCGTTCCAGGCAGCGTCCGCTTGAATGACAGGCCGTGGTCAGGCTGAAGATAGAGACGCTCCCCACGCATCATGCAGGTCGTGTCACACTCTGCAAGCCAGTTGCGGAAATGATCCCAGTGATTTTCGCCCGTGTTGTAGATAATCGCTTCATCAAGATGCGGGTCAGCGCCATCCTTCAGATAATGATCGAAGAATGGACGCATGACGTTGGAGCGGTACCAAAGGGCCGTGTCACCTTCAAAGTGAAGTGGACCTAGCGTCGATCCGTCATAATTAACGCCACTATGGCGCCATGGTCCCATAACGAGAACATTCGGGACCTGTGTGTGGTGAGCCTTGAGGTTCATCCAGGAATGGATCGCCCCCCACATGTCTTCCTGATCCCACAGGCCCTGTTCCCAGATTGTCGGGACCTTCAGAGGCTTACGGACAAGGATCTGGTCAAGCGCCTGTTCCTGCCAAAACGCATCGTAAGATGGGTGTGCTTTCAGGCGGTTCCACCACGGATACTGGTTCAGCCCTGCTTTGGTTGCAAATGCCCCCGTTGAGCCAGCCTGCAGAAAATTGGTGTAATCGTCGGCATCTGCGCGAGGAATTGTCGGCCCCTCGCCGGCTTCGCTCATCTGCATGGTGAAATAGTCGAGGCCAGGCTGACGGAACGCGCCATAGTGGAACCAGTCGTCACCCATCCAGCCATCGACCATCGGGCTTTCCGGAGCGGCCACTTTGAGGGCTGGATGCGGGTCCAGCAATGCCATCACAACGGTCCAGCCTTCATACGAAGAGCCAGTCATGCCAACACGACCGTTGCTTTCGGGAAGGTTTTTCACGAGCCAGTCGATCGTGTCCCACGCATCGGTGGTGTCGTCTGTCTTGGTGGGATTGAGGGGCCCGATCGGCGGACGGGTCATGATGTAGTCGCCCTGGGACCCGTACTTTCCACGAATATCCTGGAAAACGCGGATATATCCTTCCTCGACGAAGACACCGTCGCCCTGAGGGCAAATTTCACGCATGGTTGGCGCGTTGGGAATTCGGTTCAGGCGCTCACTGGCATGATATGGTGTGCGCGTGAGCAGGATTGGTGCGTTTTTTGCTCCCTTGGGAATGACAATCACGGTATGGAGCTTCACTCCGTCCCGCATGGGAATCATGATGTCACGCTTGATGTAGTCCTGCTGATCAGTTGGCAGGGCGGCATGAGCTGGAATGTCGTTTCCGGTCTGGATCATGTCTGGCGTTACGGCGGGTCCAGCAGATGCCGGGGCAGCCAGTGCGGCAGGGATACAGGCAATGGAAAGAGCCGTTCCAAGGCTGAGAAGATAACGTTTCACAAAAGGCTCCTGATCTTTGGATGGATTTTGGCCTTGTGTGTTCCCATCTAGCAAGAGCGGGAGAGAATGCTTTTCATATCTTTCCTGATCTGGTCTTTTTTTATTTGATTCGCTATGGAGCATGGCTCCTTCTGTTATGAAAGTTCTGTTCTGATGCCTGCCTATCGTTCCCGCACTACGACCCATGGCCGCAACATGGCTGGCGCGCGTGCGCTCTGGCGCGCAACGGGGATGAAGGACGGTGACTTCGGAAAGCCTATTATCGCGATTGCCAACTCTTTCACCCAGTTTGTTCCCGGGCATGTGCATCTGAAAGATATGGGCTCTCTCGTAGCTTCCGCCATTGAGGAAGCCGGTGGCGTCGCTAAAGAATTCAACACGATCGCTGTGGATGACGGCATCGCCATGGGACACGGCGGAATGCTGTATTCCCTGCCCTCACGAGAGCTGATTGCTGACTCCGTTGAGTATATGGTGAACGCGCACTGTGCGGATGCCATCGTCTGCATCAGCAACTGCGACAAAATCACGCCGGGCATGTTGATGGCCTCCCTGCGACTGAACATTCCTGTTGTGTTCGTGTCTGGTGGCCCCATGGAAGCGGGCAAGCTCAATGGGCCAGGTGTTGAGCGTAAGCTGGATCTTGTAGATTCGATGGTTGCTGCGGCGAACCCGAACGTGACGGACAGTGAATCTGAACAGATCGAGCGCTCAGCTTGCCCGACCTGTGGCTCATGCTCTGGTATGTTTACGGCCAATTCCATGAATTGCCTTGTAGAGGCGCTGGGTCTTGCGCTGCCTGGTAACGGGTCTCTGCTGGCAACGCACGCTGACCGTCGCGATCTGTTCCTGAGGGCGGGTCGTCTCTCAGTTGAGCTGGCACGTCGCTGGTATGAGCAGGACGATGCCTCCGTTCTGCCGCGTAGCATCGCAACCCGGAGTGCGTTTGAAAATGCCATGGCGCTGGATATTGCCATGGGTGGATCAACGAATACCGTATTGCATCTGCTGGCTGCTGCCCGCGAAGGTGAAGTGGATTTCCACATGGCAGACATTGATCGTCTGTCCCGCAAGGTGCCGCATCTTTGCAAAGTCGCGCCTGCCAAAGCAGACGTTCACATGGAAGACGTGCATCGTGCGGGTGGTGTTCCAGCCATTCTGGGCGAACTCGATCGCGCAGGGCTGTTGCAAACATCTCTTCCAACCGTTCATGCTTCCACATTGGCCGATGCCCTTCAGAAGTGGGACATCATGAATGGCGGCGAAGAAGCGGTTAAAATGTTCAAGGCTGCTCCTGGCGGAGTGCGCACCGTTCATGCCTTCTCACAGTCCAGCCAGTACCATGAACTGGATACGGATCGTGAGAATGGCGTCCTGCGAAGCCGTGCTCATGCCTTCTCGCAGGATGGTGGGCTGGCCGTTCTGTACGGCAACCTCGCGGAAGACGGCGCGATTGTGAAAACTGCCAGCGTGGCCAAAGACATTCTGACCTTCACGGGTACGGCGCGTGTATTTGAAAGTCAGGACGATGCTGTTGCCGCTGTTCTTGGGAACAAGATCGTTGCTGGCGATGTCGTTGTTATCCGCTACGAGGGGCCGCGCGGTGGTCCAGGGATGCAGGAAATGCTGTACCCGACCAGCTATCTAAAATCCAAAGGGTTGGCTGAAGTCTGCGCTCTGGTGACGGATGGCCGTTTCTCGGGTGGTAGCTCAGGCCTCTCCATTGGGCATGTCTCGCCGGAGGCTGCTGAAGGCGGTGTGATCGGCTTGGTAGAAGATGGTGATCGCATCGTGATCGACATTCCAAACCGGACGATGCGTCTTGATATTTCAGATGCCGAAATCTCGAGCCGTCGCGAGGCTATGAATAATCGTGGCGAAAATGCCTGGAAGCCGAACCGTACGCGCGTTGTATCCCGTGCCTTGCAGGCTTATGCAGCGATGACAACAAGTGCTGCCAACGGTGCTGTTCGTGATCTTTCTCAGATCATCGTGAAGACACGCGGCTGATAACCCGCTCTACGGCCTCTCTCAATTCGGGAGAGGCCAACATTTTTGGCCCGTCATGCCCTGTGTTGGGTACGATATCGATGTCCCAGTTAAACGGGACATCAAGCCTGTAGGCTTCTTCTCTGGCTTGGGCATAGGCCCATTGCCCTCTCTCCAGGCGGTTGCGGCCCTGACCCATGGCCTCTGCAATACGACCAGCTTCAAGAGTCGTTTCCACATCATCCGAGCCAAGCAAAATGGTGAGGTGCTCAGCCAGATAACGCTTGATGGATTGCTGTTGAGTATTTTCCGGCCAGCCATTGAACCCATAAGGGACCGGGCTCTCAGCTTCCGGCTCTACATATGTTGCCGGATTCATGAGGATGATTTCGACTTCATTTGCCGGAGCATATGCCGCCACACGGTCCAGAAACTGTGCGCCGGCTGAATGTCCGATCAGAATGATGGGAAGATTGGGCTGCTGGGTTTCGTCCCATGCCCATTGTTCCATGGGCTTGATCAGGGTCGCTGCGGGCAGTTCGCCTTGGCGTACAGGAAAACCACCGCGCTGATATTGCCAAGTAGGAAACTGCTTCAGAGGAAAAGACGGCGCAAAGACAACTCCGCAGACTGCGCGTGCAAGCGGAATACTTTGATCGCGATATGCCTCGTTATCACGGTCTTTGGCGGCCATTACGAACAGGATGACACGTAGACGGCAATCGGCTGGTCGGAACGTGTCTATGTCCAGAGATCGACCATACAGAGTGGCTTTCTGAGAGCTCGATCCGACAGGAAGTTCTGTGGCTCTGGCAATGGGGATCTGTGAGACCACCATTGCCAGAGCAATCAGGAAAAGCTTTGGAGGCTTAGCCAAGCCGCGCAAGGGCTGCCTTGAGGCGTTCGAGATCATGCTCGAAGGTCTCAAGACGCTGACGGTTTTCTTCAACCACTTCCGGCTTTGCACGTGCAACAAAATCAGCGTTGTCCAGTTTGCGACGGACCTTGATGATTTCACTTTCGTTCTTGCTGATCTCTTTTGCAAGGCGCCCCCGTTCTGCATCGAGATCAATCAGGCCCTCCAGCGGGATAAAGATTGTCGCTTCATCAAGCACGATCTGAGCGGCATTCTTTGGTATCTCCCCCTGGAAAATATCGACTTCAGAGACACGCGCCATGCGGCCGATGGCTTCAGCCCATGTCTTTGCACGAGTGAGATTTTCGGGCGAAACATCGCGGAAAATCAGCGGTGCTTTCTGTGCCGGGGGGATGTTCATTTCAGAGCGCAGCGTACGAACTTCGCTGATCAGGCGTACAACCCAATCCAGTTCTGCACGGGCTTCCTCTGCGTTTTGGACAGGCATCTTTTCAGGCCAGCGGATTGAGGTGAAGTCCCCCGAATAACCCAGTTCTTTCCAGAGAGTGGCTGTTACAAATGGTGTCACAGGCTGCATGAGGCGCAGAATCAGTCCTAAAACATGGGCACTGACGGCGCGGAGTTCGATTGTCTCATCATTTTCGGCCGCGAAGACGGGCTTGGAGAACTCTACGAACCAGTCGCAGAAGCAGCTCCAGACGAAGCGATAACAACAGTTAGCGTACTCATCGAACCGATAGTTCGAGAGAGCCTGCTGTGCGTCCGCAATTGCAGTGTTCGCTTCTGAAAGGATCCAGCGCCCCAAGCTGCTCTGCACAGTCGTTGGGTCAAAGTTCGCGACCGGCCGTGCACCATTCATCTCGAGGAAGCGGGATGCATTCCAGAGTTTCGTGACGAATGCACGGTGCTCTTCAACGCGCTTGCGACCGAGCTTGATATCGCGGCCTGGGCCTGTGCCCGCACAGATTGCCAGGCGCGTTGCATCAGCACCAAACTCTGCAATGAGGTCCAGAGGATCCAGCCCATTCCCCTTGGACTTGGACATTTTTTGGCCTTTTTCGTCCCTGACAAGGCCGTGGATCAGGACCGTTCGGAAAGGCACGTCGTCCATGAAATGCAGGCCCATCATCATCATCCGGGCAACCCAGAAGAAGATAATATCAAAGCCCGTGACGAGGACGCTCGTCGGGTAGTAGTGCGCAAGCTCGGGCGTCTTGTCCGGCCAGCCGAGAGTTGTGAAGGGCCAGAGGCCAGAGCTAAACCACGTGTCGAGAACATCTTCGTCCTGCGTCAGTGGAACGCCATCACCGGCCTGCGCCTGAGCCTCAGCTTCGGTATTAGCGACATATGTGCTGCCATCCGGCCCATACCAGGCCGGAATACGATGCCCCCACCAGAGCTGGCGGCTGATGCACCATGGCTGAATGTCTCGCATCCAGGCAAAGAACGTATTCTGCCACTGTCTGGGCTCGAAAACGATTTTACCACTTTCCACGGCCTCTACTGCTGGGCCTGAAAGCTTTTTTGCATCGCAGTACCACTGCAGGGTCAGGCGCGGTTCGACAACCGCTCCACCGCGCTCGGCATAAGGGACCTGAAGCTTATGTGGTTCGATTTTTTCAAGCCACTCAAGGCGTTCGAGTTCGGCGACGATGCGCTTACGTCCTTCTTCCCGGCTTAGGCCCGCAAGCGATTCCACAAACGCTACTGACGCCAGGCCCTCGACATCAGCCAGTTCGGCACGGATTTCTTCAAGCCAGATATGGGCTGTTTCATCCAGCATCGTGGGCGCAGACAGATTGTGTCTTTTGCCCACTTCAAAGTCATTGAAGTCGTGAGCAGGCGTAATTTTTACGGCGCCGGTTCCCTTTTCAGGGTCGGAATAGAGATCTGCCACAACAGGAATACGGCGACCCGTTAGCGGGAGCGTAACAAACTTGCCCACCATGTCGGCGTAGCGTTCATCTTCAGGGTGAACGGCAACGGCAACGTCTGCCAGCATCGTTTCAGGGCGCGTGGTTGCAACCGTTATCGTCCGTCCGTCCTCGATCGGATAACGGATGTACCACATGGATCCCTTGGTTTCACGGTTCTCAACCTCAAGGTCGGAGATCGCGGAACGGAAGTTCGGATCCCAGTTTACCAGTCGGCGATCACGATAAATGATCCCTTCCTGGTGTAACTGTACAAAGACCTTGCGGACGGCGCGTGAAAGCCCCTCGTCCATGGTAAAGCGTTCGCGGTCCCAGTCTGCCGAAGCACCAAGTTTGCGAAGCTGCTGGACGATCTCCCCGCCGGACTGCTCTTTCCACTTCCACACCCGCTCAAGAAAGCCTTCACGACCTAAAGCGGTTCTGCTGACGCCTTCTTTATCGAGCGAGCGTTCGACAACCATTTGCGTAGCGATGCCAGCATGGTCAGTTCCTGGCTGCCACAGGACATTGCAGCCCTCCTGACGCTTCCAGCGGATCAGAATGTCCTGCAGCGTAAATGTCAGGGCATGGCCAAGATGCAGCGTGCCCGTGACATTTGGCGGCGGAAACATGATCGAAAATGGCGTTCCCGGTGCACTCGGGTCGGCACGGAAAGCCCCGTTGTTCTCCCAGCTTTCGTAGAGAGACGTTTCATGATCAGCGGGAACAAAACTTTTTTCGAGCATGATAATCCAGAAAGTTCAGCGGCAAATGTTGGTAAAAGAAGGCAATCAGTTATTCGGGCGCAGACGCGCAATCTCGGCGCGCACCAGAATTTCTACAAGCGAAGGCAGGTGAGCATCCAGCCATGTCCGTACCATGGAGCGCACTTCAGTGCGAACCATGTCTTCAATCGTCATGCCGCTGCTTCCGCTCACGACGGTATCAGACGGGATTGATTTTCCGTTACTGGTGAATGCGGTCTGCAGGTCATTGAGCGAGTGCTCTGCAGCAGCAATGGTTTGTGCGCCCATGAGATCATCCTGCAGCGCGGAGTTGCCGTGCTCTGTCTTTGCAGGCGACACCATCATGGATGGTTCAAGGGTCAGTTCGTCATTTTCAATAGCTGACGTCACGAGTGTGCTCTCCACTGTTGTGTTCAAAGTCTTGTCGTCATGCAGGTTCCGGCGGATCGAGCTAAGGACGGTGTCGATTGTATCCTCAGCGGAGCCACGCTGCGGCTCCGGAGATGGAGAGGTCATGACGTATGGGGCATCTTGAGCATTACAGGAAAAGCATTAGCGTCCAGGCTGATTGATCGCGTAGTCGCTGGTGCCCCACAGTCTGTTCTTGACCGCATTATAGTAGGCTTTTTCATCGTAGAGCGGGACACCCAGTTTGAGGTCAGATGCCGTCAGTCTTCCGATCGACGCTGCGACCGCATACGAGGAGATGACCAGGTTAGATAGGTGCTGAACCAGTGTCTGCTGGGCCTGCAGGAGTGTCTGCTGCTGCTGGAGAACAGCTAGTGTCGTGCTGGTTCCGACCAGAGCCTGACGTTCTACGCCGTCAAGCGCGATCACGTTGGAAGATATCGCCACCCGGTCACTATTGATGGACTGCTTGAACGCTACCATCTGTTGCCAACTGGACGCTGCTTTCTGGAGTGCAGTGCGACGCTGTACATCCACTTCGCGATGAGCCGCCTGAGCCTGCTGGCGTGCGCCACGAATAGCCGCATATTCAGAGCCCCCCTGATAAATGGGAACCTGAAAAGAGAGCATTCCGTACTTGTTATCCATCAACGTGCGGCTGTAGCCTTGGTTGACAGTATGCTGATAGCTGAGGTCAGCAGAGACTTTTGGCATGATCGCCGAGATTTGCACCGAAATGTTGTCTTTTTGCTGGGCCTCGGTGAAGAGCGCATTAACGACGTCGGGATTGTTCTGCACAGCCGCGGCAACTGCCTCGCGTTCGCTCGAAACTGGTAGTTTAAGTGGCTGTGGGGGCTCAATATTCGGAGCCGCAGAAATGCCTATAATTTGCAGATATGTGGCCTGCGCGCCTTGCAGCGTTCCTTCAGCTTGTTGGCGTTGGGCCGATGCGCTCGCCAGTGCGGCCTGTGCCTGAGCAACGTCGGTTCTCGTTATTTCACCAACCCGAAAGCGTTCTTGTGTCGCTTGAACCTGTTGCTGGAGAACTCGTTCGTTATTAATGGCAAGTTGAAGAAGTTGTTCGTCCTCGACAACGCCTACATAGGCATTGACGACACTGGTAAAAACGCTTTGTTCAGTTGAAATCAGTTTGGCGCGTTCGGCCATGACCTGATTGGTCGCAGCATGGATACCGGCGACTGTTTTTCCGCCTTCGTAAAGCGGTTGGGTAATATTCACTTGCCCGTTGTAGCCGGGAGTTTGATAGGTAGAGCCACTTCCGAGGGAGCCTCCGGAAGCCGCATAATTTGTACGACCGTCGTAGTAGGTCAGATTCATGGACGTCTGAATGGTCGGGTGCCATCCAGCCATTGCCGTCGGAACCTGTTCGTCGGTTGCGCGCAGGTGGGCACGTTCTTCACGAAGCGTGGGGTTGGTCAGATAGGCAGTGGCAAGTGCTTCCTGCAGGGTATGCGGAACGAAAGTTGGGGACCCGCTCCCATCATACTTCTGAGCCAGGGCTGTTCCGCTCAGGAGAAAGCTCAGAAGACCCAGCCCTAGGGGACCGGATAGAGCCTTTGTGCCGTTGCATCCTGAAGTCATGAGATATCCTGCCATCTGAACACTGTATCGCAGCGTTTCGTGAATCAGCCCTTAATAGCCTGATCCCTCCCAGAAGAAAAATCCTCATCGGGACTGAAATATCTCTCTTGACCAAAATGTCCTGAAAGACGATATAGCCCCTGTCTCCTCCGAGGTCCGGTGGCAGAATGGTGATGTAGCGGACTGCAAATCCGCGTATGTGGGT
>NZ_JBDOBO010000003.1:0-128528 GCF_047723935.1 Gluconobacter sp. | reverse complement strand
TTCTTTGATGACGCATTAAGAAACGAAATAAAAATAATTAGTAACTTAGTTGTATACGTTTATTTAAGTTTCCATAATGTTTTATTCTATAATGTGGTGATTTTCAAAAACTCTGCTTTGTTGAGCTGCCAAGCGCAAGTGCCGTCACCGTTCGGACTTCCGAGAGGGTGCATGCAGGGTAAATGGTTTTCGGTAGGGAGAGCGCTATTCTCGGAGAGAGGAGCTTCTTATGCATCACGGTTTTATTGCTGATAAGAAGCATGTGAAAACCTCGGGATAGTGCTAATAAAGCGGGACGAGACCCAAGTGTGAACGAAAGAGAACATCCCTGACTATACTGGCATCTTATGGCTGGAATGCTGAAACGGCGTTGGCCTTCCAGCCCTATTCTGGAAGTGACCTGATCCTCGGTCGTGTCGTCGCGCAGCAGCGTGGCCTTCTTGGGGTTATTACCGAGAGTGGACTGATTCAGGCTGATGTAGCAGGCAGGCTCCTGCACACTTCGGATCCATTGGATCGGCCTGCGATTGGAGACTGGGTGGTTTGCCAACCGAGATTTTATGAGAGACGCGGCACCATTCAAGCTGTTTTGTCGCGTACATCCTGCTTTGCCCGCAAAGAAGTTGGCAAACGCACCCAGTCGCAAGTGATTGCTGCCAATATTGACGTGGCCTTTCTTGTGATGACGACAGGAGCGGATTTCAATCTTTCCCGTCTTGAACGCTATCTGGCGCTGACAAGAGAAAGTGGCGCAAAGCCCGTCATTGTTCTCACAAAAGCTGATTTGTGTGATGATGTGGAGCAGGTTGCGGCTGAAGTGCAGGCCTGTGCGCCTGAGGTGGATCTCAGGATTGTATCTTCTGTTCAAGGGCAGGGCCTTGAAGAAATTGCTGCATATCTTGATGGACAGCGCACCGGTGTCATGGTGGGGAGTTCGGGTGCAGGAAAGTCGACCCTGCTGAATGCTCTGCTGAAAACCGATTATGCCGCCACGGGAGCGGTATCTGAGTATGATGGGCAGGGCAGGCACACAACGACTCATAGGGAGATGGTCAGTCTCCCGTCAGGTGGCCTTCTGATCGACACCCCTGGAATGCGTGAACTGGGGATGGTTAATGCAACGGAAGGCCTCGCTGCTGCGTTCGGAGACTTTGCTACCGAGATTGAAGAGCTGGCGCAACAGTGCCGTTTCCGCAATTGCCAACATGAAGGCGAGCCAGGCTGTGCAGTTCGAAAGGCGTGTGAAGACGGAAGGCTTGATGAGCGCCGCTGGAATAACTGGCTAAAGATGACACGTGAAATTGCAGTTCAGCAGCAGAAAAACCCAGCCGGACGGAGAGCGGAGCGGCGGGAGCAACTCCGTCTTAATCGAGAAGCCCGGAAAGCGAAGCGTCAGGACTGACCTGATTTCTGGGAAATCGTAGATGCCGTTCTGATGGCATTCGTGGCACCTCAGGGCATCGACATTCCGCGCGTACAGCCGGATTGAAGTCCTTTGCGCTCTAGGAAAGTAAATCAGGACTTGAGGTGTCCAAAATTAGTGTGACCACAAGACTCTGAATTGATGTAGAGCAAAAAGTAATGATTTTTGGGGGGTATTATGGAATATAGAGCTTAGATAACGAGTAGTTTACGACGAAAAACAGCAGAAATTTAGGTTTATCGTTAATTCATAGTTATTGAGTTTTTTTTATATCAACATGGGCATTGATTAAAATTAACAATATCTTCTATGTTCGATTCCGGCGCTGAGCACGGATTAACAATATATAATTCGTTAATAAATGCTTAACGCTTCTAGGGATGGAGGAATTAGGCATGGCTGGCGGAACGAGCTACACTCATAGAAGTGTCTATGTTGGTAATGGAGGAACAATATCAGGTTCCACCTCAACGGATGCTTCTGGAAATGTAACTATAAATGAATCGTATTTTCTAATAAATAATACGCTATCGGGCGCCACGGCTGCTCAATACGGCGCTATTATAGCTCAGGCTGGTGATGTCGGGACAAATTTGTTTGCGACGTCTGCTGGTGCTGTTCTTGCATCTGGCGGTGTTATTAGTGGAGTAACTGTTGGAAATTCAGCTGCGGCGCTGGCTTTCAACGGTGGAACAATTAACAATTACAACATAGCCTCCGGCGGCGGGTTGCTGGTCGGAGATCAGTCCCTCAACGCCTCTGCTTCTGCGATCCTGACATCCAAGGGGCTGACAGATCTGAGTGGAGCTGGCTTCGTCTCGGGCGGCGTCGTTCATACGGGTGCTACCGAAACCCTCACGAGCGGCGGCACGGACAAGGGATCCCTGATCCAGGGGACGCAGTACGTTTCTGCGGGTGGCCTGACGATTAGCGATACCGTTAACAGCGGTGGTGTTCAGAATCTTTATACCGGTGCTGTGACGACCGGGACGGTTGTAGGTTCCGGTGGAACGACGGTAGCCAGTAGTGGCGCGGTCGTCAGCGCAACAACCGTTTCGGGTGGTAATGTCCTTCTGAATGCTGCAGCCGTTCTCCGAGGCGCTGTTGTCGCTGCTGGAGGAAAACTGACTGTTTCCAGCGGGGCAGCAGCTTCTAACGTCACTGTATCTTCCGGCGGTACCGAGAGTGTGCTGTCTGGTGGTACGGTTTCGGGCGGAACTGTTCTGCAGGGTGGCAATGAGATTGTTGCCTCTGGCGCAACATCCCTCAATGTTACTGTTTCTTCTGGTGGTTCGCTTACGGTGGCGGCTGGTGCTGTTCTTTCCGGAACGCAGGTGGTTCAGGGCGCTGTCATCGATGTTGATACGCTGTCCTATGTGTCGGGCGGCACAGTCAAACTGGATGGCAATACTCTCACGATTTCCGAAGGTGGCAGCACCTGGCAGACGACGTTTGGTGGAGCATTCAAGAGCACCGATTACTTCGTGCTGGGTCGTGACCCTGTTGATGGCAGCACCATTGCAACTTTCGTCTGCTTCTGTGCAGGTACGCTGATCCGCACAGAGAGTGGGGAGAAGGTTGTCGAAGAGCTCAAAATCGGTGATCGCGTGCTGACGTATGTTGCCGGCCGCGAAGTCGTTCAGCCTGTGACGTGGGTTGGTCATCGCACGGCGCAGGTTCGGGCGGATCTGCCGGTTGATCAGGCTGGCTATCCTGTCCGTATCCTCAAGGACGCGATTTCCCCTGGGGTTCCTCATCAGGACCTTGTGGTTACACCCGAGCACTGCCTGTATTTCGAAGGGCGTTTCGTTCCTGCCCGTATGCTCGTCAATGGCCGTAGCGTCTTCTACGATCTGACAATGACGAACTACGAATACTTCCACGTTGAAACGGAAAGCCACTCCATTCTGTGGTCCAATGGTGCGCTCAGCGAAAGCTATCTGGATACAGGAAATCGTCGTGAGTTTGGCCAGCAGGGTGGTATTGTCCGTCTTGTCAGTGGTCCGACCCGCGAATGGAGTGTCGATGCAGCAGCACCGCTGGCGGTAACGCGTGATCTGGTTGAGCCGATTTATCGCACCCTTGAAGAGCGTGCTGTTGAAATGTCTCTTCCAGACCAGCGCAAGCCTGTCGTTCTGACCGAAGACGCCAATCTTCATCTTGTAACTTCTGCAGGTCATCGGATTAATCCGGCACGTCGCGCAGAAAACGGAGATTTCGTTTTCATGCTTCCTGCCGGTATTGACGAAGTTTACATCGTTTCCCGTGCATCTCGCCCGGCTGATGTCTTCGGTCCGATGGTTGATGATCGTCGTTATCTTGGCGTTTTGGTTGGCAACATCAGTCTCTGGGCAGGCAATGGTCAGAAGAGCCTTACGGCACACGTCACGGAAGACAACCTGTCTGGTTGGAATAACCGCGAAGAAGGCGGCGTCCGCTGGACAAATGGCAATGCCCTTCTGAACCTTCCAGCCCGTCAGGATCTTTCGATCTCTGTGCTGACGATCGAAGTGAAGAATGCAGGCCCATATGTGCTTGATGATGAAAATGACGCTGTAGCCGTCGTTGCATCTTGAAAAACCACTTGGATATTTGAACGAAAAGGAAGTGACGTGCGTTTTCAAGGCGCACGTCACTTCCTTCTTTTTAGTTGCAGGGTTTTTATAGAGTTCCGAGGAATAGGTTGACGCACTATGTTTGAACGTCTGGCCCTGAAATATGCTGCTGGACAGCCGGCCTCACTTGCGATGAGCTGGTTTGAGGGGGAAGCGAGTTTCGGTCAACTTTCCCAGGATGTTAGCCGAGTGGCCTTCGCACTGTTTCAGCTTCGGGATCTTGTCCCGTCTGTTGTGGCTATTCGTTGCGAACATCCGTACAGACACTGGGTTTTCATTCTCGCTCTGTCCCGTCTCGGAATACCCTCGGCATCACTGCCGGGATATGTGGATGCAAATTTCCACCGCTCTGTGAAAATCCTGTCACCGGATATCGTGTTGCTTGATGAGCCCGTTGAAGGGCTCGACCAGCAATCTCTGGTACTGAATGAGGCATGGTTCGAACATGTCTGTCAGACAGGTTCAGACTGTGTAGAAACCATTGCGGTACAGCCTGAAGATGTTGTCCGTTACTCTGTAGCTGGCGGAACGAGCCAGGATGCACGCCGCATCGCCCTGACATCGCGATACGTCGAAACGGCCGTCTACCATCTCCTGTTTCAGGATGTCCTGTCTCATAGTCACCGCCCTGAGGGATTGCGTGTCCTACCAACGCTTGGAGCAGAGACTTCAAGTGGATTCCTCATCATTCTGTCGGCTCTTGTGGCTGGAACACGTCTTCAGATGGTAACCGGTTCTGAACTGGGTCTTGTCTTCAGTCAGGATGTCCCGACTGTGGCTGTTGTGTCTCCACGACATGCCGAAGGAATACTCTCTCGGCTTCCGCCCGGTATGAAGCCGCTGGACAATCTGTTTTTAACGGTTGCTGGAGGAAAGCTGCCTAAAGCCCTCTGTGCATCCATTCGTCAGACGCTCACTCCGCATGTGCAGGTCGTGTACGGTGCGGATGAGTGCGGCGTTGTGACCATTGCCTCTACGCATACTCAGTCCACCGATGATGAAGTGGGTCAACCGCTGCCGTGGGTTGGTCTTGAGATCGTGGATGAGCAGAATCAGCGTGTTCCGACGGGTGTAGTGGGTCGCGTTCGTGTCAGCGGAACAGGAGTTGTAGACGGGTACGATCTTGATCCAACTGCTACTGCCGAACAATTCAGGGAAGGCTGGTTTTATCCGGGCGATAGCGGGTTTCTGGATGCAGACGGAACGTTGCATCTGAGAGGGCGTGCAGATGATCTGATAAGCTTTGGCGGTGACAAGTTTGATCTGGATAAACTGGATATGCGCCTTCTTGGGTGTCCTGGCGTGAAAGACGGTGCGATGTTTGTCGTACCTGATACTCAAGGGCTGCCTGCTCCCTGGGTCGCTCTTGTGACCGCAGAAGATTTCAATCTCGAAGTTCTTTCAAAGTGGATGAGGAATGTTTTCCCCAATCTGCCGGATGTGACTGCCGTCTGGATCGATGCTCTTCCACGAACGGAGAGCGGGCAACCGGATAGGCTGGCGTTACAGAACGCGGTCAAACCGTCCTGAATAACAAGATTTTATACGTTACGTTCTACACAGAATAGAAGACGAAAAGCGGGTTTTAGATGGTCGATTACGGAAATGAAGTGGCAGTCGTCGGGATCGGATGTCGCCTTCCGGGAGGAATTGAAACAACCCAGGCTCTCTGGCGCTTTCTGTGTGAACAAGGTGATGCCACATCCGACATTCCCGCCGATCGGTGGGGTATCAAGCGCTTTTACGATCCTGAATACGAAACCCCAAACAAGACTTACATGCGGCGCGGTTCCTTCATTGACCAGAAGATTGATGAAATGGATCCGCTGTTCTTCGGTATTTCGCCGCGTGAAGCCGCCCTCATGGACCCTCAACAAAGGCTTCTTCTGGAAGTCGTGTGGGAGGCACTGGAAAATGCTGGCATTCTTCCTTCCACGTTGGCAGGCACTCGGGCTGGTGTTTTTATTGGCACGTTCTCTCTGGACTGGCTGGTTGCCTGCGGATCTCCCCTCAATCGGAACCTGATTACGGATCATTTCGCCGCAACTGCGGCGTCAGCCACCATGCTGGCTGCGCGGATTTCTCACAATCTTGGTCTTCAGGGGCCATGCATGTCTATTGATACGGCATGTTCATCATCATTGGTGGCCATTCATCAGGCGCGTACCAGTTTGTTGAATGGTGAGAGTGATGTTGTCGTAGCGGGTGGCATCAACATGATGCTTGCTCCACCGGCCTCAATCACAATGTCAAAGGGGCACTTTCTGGCTGCGGACGGGCGCTGCAAAAGCTTCTCGGCGGATGCAGACGGCTACGGGCGCGGTGAGGGGGCCGGCATTGTCCTGCTTAAACGGCTTGCCGATGCAAAGCGGGATGGAGACGTTATCCACGGTGTCATCGTGGGAACGGGTGTCAATCAGGATGGTCGTACGCTGTCATTGACGATGCCCAGTGAAGATGCTCAGCGCGCGCTCATTGAGGAAGTCGCCCGGAAGGCGCATGTCGATCTTGCCGCGATTGGATATGTAGAAGCCCATGGTACCGGAACGCCTGTTGGCGATCCTATCGAAGCCCGTGCTTTGGGAACGGCGATCGGTCATAAGCGAGCCCCGGAAAGCCCCCTGATTATTGGGTCTATTAAAGCCAATCTGGGGCATCTGGAAGCTGCAGCGGGTGTTACCGGCCTTATCAAGGCACTCCTTTGCCTGAGGCATGGCTCTATTCCACCGCAGACGAACCTAACACAGGTTAATCCCACGATTCCGTTTGCGGACCTTCATCTGCAAGTCGCTCAGAATACCATGACCCCGCTGACGGCTGAGGCAGGGACAGTGTATGCGGGTGTCAACTCGTTTGGATATGGCGGAACAAACGCGGTTGCCCTGCTCAGGTCGCTGACAGTAGAGGATCAGCCGATCCACCATATGGCAGAAGTGGTCAGGCTGCCGTCCGGGCGCTTCCTGCTGCCCGTGAATGCGCTTGTAGACGCCTCGTTGAAAAATCTGGCGCGCTCCTATGCAGATCTTCTGGCGTCTTCTTCTGCTCCATCTGTCGCCGATGTCTGTTTCTCTGCTGCAACCTACAGGACGCGTTTGCCGATGCAGGCCGTCGTGTCTGGCCAAGATCGTGAAGAGCTGATTGCAGGCTTGAAAGCTTTGTCGGAGGGGCGGTCTTCCTCTGCTGTTACACTGGGCCGACGTCGAAACGGTGAGATGCAGCAACCTGTTTTTGTCTTTTCTGGCATGGGCTCCCAGTGGAAGGGGATGGGGCAGCATATCCTCAGGCAGACGCCCGAATCCATTTCCCGCACTATCCAGCAGATTGATAGCCTGTTTTCCGAACTGGCCGGCTGGTCCATTCTGGATGAAATCCTGAAACCTGCGGAACATTCCCGCATTGACGAAACAGTTGTCGCCCAGCCTGCCATTTTCATGGTTCAGGTTGTTCTTGCAGAGCTGTTCCGTTTTCATGGCGTGACACCGGCGGCTATCGTTGGGCATAGCGTGGGCGAGGTAGCTGCGAGTTACATCGCGGGTGCTTTGTCGCTGGAAGACGCTGTAACCGTGATCTTCCATCGAAGCCAGCAACAGGCTCGACTGGCGGGACGTGGCACGATGCTGGCTGTCGGTATTTCCGGCAAAGAGGCAGCCGAAAAATTACTTCCTGGTTATGAAGACCGGGTGTCAGTCGCGGCTCTCAATAGTGCGAAGTCTTCCACACTTGCGGGTGAAGAAAATGCGCTGAGGGAGTTCGCTACGCGCTGTGATCAGGATGGAACATTCAATCGTCTTCTTAGGGTTGAGGTGCCGTATCACAGCATCCTGATGGAAGAGATCCGTCAGGATCTTCTCAGTCCGCTTGGCATGCTCTCTCCTCAAAACCCAAGCATTCCGCTCTATTCAACAGTAACAGGCACGCGCTGGGCTGAAGATGCTCTGCATGATGCGGAATACTGGTATGGCAATGCGCGCAAGCCTGTCCTGTTCCATGATGCCATTCAGAGCTTGATGGCTGATGGACATCGGGTGTTTCTCGAGATTGGGGCACACCCTGTTCTGGGCGGTTTGATAAGGGAAACAGCGCAGCAGATTGACGGAGAAGTCTCTGTTATTGCCAGCCTGAGTCGGAAAGATCCGGAAGACACAGCCATAGCGCGCAGTATCGCCAAACTCTATATGGCGGCCGTGCCGTTGGATTGGTCTCTTCTGACGGGAGGCTATCGCACAGACCTTCCTCATTATGCTTGGTCTCGAAGCCGGTTCTGGTCTGAGACTGAAATGTCGCGCAGGGATCGGCTGGACGGAACCGTTCACCCGGTTCTCGGTATTCCAGTCAGTGCGTCGCGTCCGGGTTGGCTTGCCGATATTAATCGCAACTACATGCCGTGGCTTCCGGATCATAAAGTTGACGGGATCTGCCTGTTTCCCGCTGCTGGCTACATTGAAGGCGGATTGGCTTTGCACCGGCAGATCGAGCGCTCTTATGCTGCAATTCTTGAAGACTTGGAGATCGGACAGGCGCTCCTTCTGGATAGCCTGACGCCACCTGTTGTCGAGTGGGCATTTGACGAAGAAACGCGCGTTCTGACGGTATCATCGTCTCACGGGGAGGATGGCGAAGAAGAGTGGATTCAGCACGCGAAGCTACGGGTTCTGGCGAATGAACCATGGGCAGCAGACCCGGTGGCTCCTGAAAGTCTTCAGGACAATCTGCAACACGATATCCCTCCAGAGACGTTCTATGCGCGGCTTGCAGAACACGGCTTTTCATACGGCCCCGCTTTCCAAACGATCAAAGAGCTGAAGGCTGGCGAGGGTATTGCCTTCGCGCGTCTGGAGCTGGCCGACGCACAGAGCATCTCAGAGTATTTTCTTCATCCGGCACTGCTTGATGGTGCTTTCCAGGCATTGATCGGCGCCGGATATAGCGCTGCAGAAGAGAGAGTTTTTGTTCCGACGGGTGCGCGCCAGGTCGTCTATCGTGGCGGACAGCATAAAGTCCTTTTGGCTCATGCGGCCCTGACACGACGTTCCGAAACCGGCATTGAGGGCGATATCCGACTCTTTACGGAACAGGGTGAGCCTGTTGCTGAAATTCTCGGCTTCAAGGCGCGGGCTATCCGGAAACTGACCGCTACAAATATGGGTTCGGACAATGTCCGCCGTTTCTATCGTCCCGCCTGGGTTCAGACGGAATTGCTCCCGCATTTTGCGGAGCCTTTAACCGCACTGGCTCTGGGACGTGACAGCTCTTTATTGGAGCAATTCAGCCAAATCTCTGCTGCTCAGGGGATCATGGTCGACACCCTGAAAATTGACGATCTGGATCAGACGGAATTGGCAGGCGCATTGTCTCAAACGACTGATGCAATCCTCTATCTGTGCTCATCCAACGAAGGGGAAACCGGACAACAGGGCATCGCAGAAATTTTGCGTCTTGTTCAGGCAGTCAAGATTTCGGAAGACAGCGAAACTGCGCCAAGATGTCTGATCGTAACGCGGGGAGCAGTATCTGCAGAAGCTCTTCAGAGCGATGATCTGGATACGGGGCAGGCAGCCATTCGGGGTTTTGCACGAGGGATCGCATCAGAGCGACCGGATCTTGCGCTTCGGATCGTCGATATCGGACGCACTGTTGATGAGGCTGTCTTGCAGCAGCTATGCGCAGAGATCGTTCAGCAGGATTCAGAAGACGATATTGTTCTGCGTGCTGGCACACGGTCTGTGGGGCGGTTAACACCTTCGGAAACCAAGCCAGACCCCGTTCCAACACTTTATCATACGAACGAAACGTTTGACGGGAAGCTTGTTGGAGTACGTCTTGTCAGCGCATCAAATGGTTCGCTGGACCGATTGCATCATGAGCGGTTTGTCTCGGAGCCGCTGCAGCGTGGCCAGGTGCTATTTCGGACGCTCGCTGCAGCGCTGAATTTCAAGGATATTCTGAAAGCAACGGGCCTGATTCCGCAAAGTGTTGTGGATGATACGTTCCATGGCGAAAGCCTTGGCATGGAAGCGTCTGCTGAAGTGCTCGCTGTCGGCGAGGGCGTAACGGACTTCGTGCCGGGGGAACGTTATCTCGTCTCATGGCCGGGGTGTTTTGCGTCTCATTTCACTGCCGACGCTGAAAGCATTTTTGCGCTTCCCATTGAAGGGCTTGGGTCTCCACTTGAAGCCGCCACACTGCCCGTCGCTTTCATCACGGCGTATTATGGTCTGTGCCGTCTGGCTCATCTTGAAAAAGGTGAAACAGTCCTGATCCATTCCGGGACTGGTGGCGTGGGTCTGGCGGCGATCCAGCTGGCAAAAAGGATCGGAGCACGGATTTTTGCGACTGCGAGTACTCTGGAGAAACGGCAGTACCTCAAGGATCTTGGATGTGAAGGCGTTTGGGACTCCCGGTCGCTTGAGTTCGCGGAAGGGATCAGAGATGTCACGCAGGGGCGAGGGGTCGATGTTGTACTCAACTCATTGCCCGGAGAAGGGCAGACACACAGTCTGTCCATCGTTGCCCCCTATGGGCGTTTTGTAGAAATCGGGAAGAAGGACATCATCGAGAAGCGTGGGCTACCGCTAGCGCCTTTCAACGAAAACCTATCGTTCTTCTCGCTCGACCTGGATCGCATGATGCTGGAGCGGCCTGCATTGATGCGTTCCCTCCTGTCAGACGTTGCAGAACTGTCCAAAATGGGCGCAGTGCAGCCTCTCCCTCTGGAGAGTTTCCCTGCGCAGGATGCTGCAGGAGCCTTCCGTCTGCTGGCTTCTGCAAAACATATGGGTAAGGTCGTTATCGATTACTCCAACCTGGATAATCTCAAAGCCTCACCATTGCCACGGACACAGCCTCAGGTAGGGGATGGCAAGACTTACCTTGTTACAGGAGGCCTGAGTGGCTTTGGCTGGGCAACGGCTGAATGGTTGATTGAGCAAGGGGCCCGGAGTCTCGTCCTGCTAGGCCGCAGAACACCAGAGGAAACCGGGATCAGCGAGCAACTGTTGGTTCATCGTGCTGCGGGTGTGCAGGTTCATACTATCCAGGTTGATGTCTCTCATGAAGAAGCCATGAAAGATGTCTTCGATGAGTTGGCCTTCACAAGCAATCTTCCGCCGATCAAAGGCATTTTCCATTGCGCTGGCATGCTGGACGACGCCCTGATCTACAATCTGGACGAGGAGCGGATTAGTCGGGTTCTCGAGGCAAAAGCCAAGGGAGCAATCATCCTTGACCGTTTGGTCAGTGGCATGAGCCTTGACTATTTCGTGCTGTTTTCTTCCGTGACTACGCTTCTGGGAAATATTGGGCAGAGCGCTTATATCGCAGCCAATGCCGTTCTGGGTGCAATAGCGGCTAATCGCTGGAAAGATGGAGAGGCTGCTCTGGCAGTAGACTGGGGGGCTATTGCGGATGTTGGCATGCTGAGCCGGAACGAGACGGCAGCCCGCGCTCTGGAAGCGGCTGGTCTGAAGGGTATGTCGGCCCGGGACGCACTGGGACACATGCGGGAAATGCTGGCGCTAGAGCTACCCGAGGTTGCTTGTGTTGAGATTGACTGGAAAAAGTGGGCACAGATCGTTCCTGGGGCAAATGCGTTAGCGCGCTTTTCACTGGTACGCCTTGCCGATGCCAGTAACAGGGCGACCAGTGAGCGTCTAGCCACGCTCTCGGCGTTGCCGGAGGATGAGCGCCTTCCTTATGTTGTGGAGCAGGTCAAAGTTCTAATCGCCCAGACCCTGCATCTGGAGCCGACAAGCATTGACGACCGTGCACGTCTTTCTGAACTTGGGATCGACTCTCTGGCCGGCGTTGAACTTCAAACGGCCTTGCGGGTAGAATTTGGTGTTGAAGTTTCCATCCTTGTTCTCGCACGTGATGAAAGTATCCGGAAAATGTCCCAGTTTCTTTTGAACAGGGTCAAGATCGGCCAGACGGCACAACTGCCATGATACAGCCCTTCGCCACAGTCCTTGCCGCTGATGGCAAGGAAATGCTGGACTGGCAGCGGAGTACGATTGTTGATGCGCTGTTCTTTCATGCGTCAAGAACGCCGGACCTCAAAGTCTATACTCTGCTCGGAGACGGTGAGAATGAGACGGATGCTGTAACAGCGTCTCAACTTGCCGCACAGGCAACGGCGTTGGCTACATGGCTGCGACGCATGCTTTCGCCGGGCTCCCGTGTATTGCTCCTGTATGAGAGCAGTCTTGATTACATTCGTGGGCTTCTCGGGTGTTTGTGCGCAGGACTGGTGCCTGTCTCAGGAGTGTACCCAAAGGCTTTTGGAGCACGGGACCGGTTTATCGCATTGAGGGACGATGCCGAGGCTGCGGCCGTTATCGGAAACCGCAGTATTCTCACAGAATTTCAGAAGGTTTGCCCTGATAAAATCGATGGTCCACGATTTCTGTGGATACCGACAGACAAGATCCGCCCGTCTGCAAAGCCCGAGAGTGTGGCATATCCTTCACCGGAGGACGTCGCGCTTATTCAGTACACGTCTGGCTCGACCCGTACGCCGCGGGGTGTTCTGCTCACGCACCGCAATATTGCGCATAATCTCTTCCGTCAGGCAGAGGCTTTCGGGTATCGGCAGGGCGATTGCGGCGTTAACTGGCTTCCTCTCTCTCATGACATGGGATTGATTGGGGGCGCCCTCATGACACTGGCAACGGGAGGACGCTGTATTCTGCTGCCGCCAGAAGCTGTGGCTGAAAAGCCGATACGATGGTTGCAGGCTATTAGTCATTACAGGGCAACGCTTTCCGGCGGCCCGAATTTCGCGTACGGAATGTGCGTGCGGTCTATCACCCCCGAAGAGGTTGCATCGCTGGATCTGTCCTGCTGGGAAGTGGCGTTTAACGGGGCAGAATATATCCGGCCCGAGACGATGCAGTCGTTCACAGAACGTTTTGCGTCATCCGGGTTTGATGAACGTGCGTTCTTTGCATGTTATGGTCTCGCGGAAGCCACCTTGCTGGTCACAGCCAGCGAGCGCGGGCAGGGCGTATCATTTCGGGAGTTTTCGCGCGATGGTTTGGCGCACGGTCATGCGATGCCGCCGCACAATATTCTCGATAGACGCCTCTTGGCAGGCTGCGGGAGGCCGCCCTCAGATATTATCGTACGAATTGCCGATGCGGACACTGAAGCGGTCGTGCCGGATGGGGACGTCGGGGAGATCCGTATTCATAGTCCCGGGGTCGCAACCGGATATGTGAACCGCCCTGTAGAAAACAGCCAGGTTTTTCAGGGCCGTGTTGCGGGTGAAGAGGGAACCTTCCTGAGAACCGGAGACCGAGGTTTCCTGTTGGACGGAATACTTTACGTCACTGGGCGGCAGGATAATCGTATCAGGCTAGGCGACAGTGTTCTGGATCCAGAAGATATCATCGCCTGCCTGGGAGGGTTCGAAGCCGATATTCGGTTATTCTCAACTGCGGTATTTGAGGAAAGCACTGAGGATGGAACGACGCTTGTTCTAGTGACGGAACTGCCCTCAGGATCCGCCGGCGATCTGACGCAATTGGGGAAAGCTATTGGCGAGAAAATCTGTGCACATTTTCCTGCCTCTCGATGCCGTATTGTTTTCCTGCGTGCCAGTGCGATCCTGAAAACACCGAGTGGGAAAATCCGCGTAGGGGAAACAAAGAAAGAGCTTCTTCAGGGTAACATTCCGATCCTTGGCGAATATACCCACAGTCCTCTTGGATCTGGCCGGGTGCGTATTCTGAAAATCGCAGAGGGAAAAATGTGAGCATGAGCAGTCCCTCAGTGCCGCTAGTTCAACAAGCCCCCATTGTGCCAGCACTAGAAGGGCCAGGAGGCATCCGCTTCGATTTCAATGATGGCTGCCGCGTTTTTCTTCCAGCGGGGAACTGGCATGTTGTTCTGAAGGACCTGGATACGCATACGATCCTGTTTTCAGAGGATGTATCTCAAGGGATCGTGCAGAGCTCAAAGCGATATTACCTCCGCTTTCAGATCGAGATTACGAAAGACGGTGAACCTTTCTTTACGTATGAAATGAATCTGAAAGACCAGCCTGTTCTTGTTCGAATGCGGGAAGGGGGCATTGGAGATCACTTGGCTTGGTTTGGGCAGGTAGCTGAGTTCGCCCGCAAACACGAGTGTCGCCTGACATGTATCGTGCGCCCGGATATCGCAAATCTGCTCATCCCGGTTTATCCTCATATTCGCCTTGTATCGACTGAAGAAGAGGCGGGAACAGACTATTACGCCTCTTATAAAGTTCTCATTTTTTACAACGACGTTGCCCGGAACCATAGTCCGGTCGATTATCGCGAAGCAGGTCTGGAAAATAATGCAGCGCTCATCCTGGGCCTTTCGCGGACATCGCGTCGGCCCGATGTTGCGATCATGGAGGGAGGGAGGCCTCTTGAAGAGCGATATGTCTGCATTGCTACCCAGGCAACATCCCAGAACAAATACTGGAACAATCCTTTCGGCTGGCTGGAAACGATCCGCTTCTTAAAAAAGCGAGGGTATAGGGTCATCTGTATCGACAGAAACCGGCTGAACGGGGTCGGAACAATCTGGAACCATATCCCGTATGGGGCGGAAGATTTCACAGGCGCGCTGCCTCTGGCCGAACGTGCCCGATGGTTGCGACATGCGGAGTTTTTTATTGGTCTTTCCAGTGGTTTGAGCTGGTTGGCATGGGCTGTCGGTACGCCTATCGTGCTGATCAGCGGCTTTACGAGGCCAGATAACGAGTTCGAAACACCCTACCGCGTGATTAACTGGAATGCCTGCAACAGTTGTTCCAATGATATCCGCTGTCAGCTCAATCCAGCCGATTATCTCTGGTGCCCACGGCAGAGCGGTACAGACAAGCAGTTTGAATGCACCAGACTGATTTCTTCGCAACAGGTGATCGACACAATCATGCAAATTCCCGACCTTGAGGGAGTGTCAGAATGACCGTTGCCAAAGTGAATGACATTTTCCAGTCGATTATGCTTGCTGGCAGCTCGAGTGCGTCTGTTTCAGCGCCAGTCGCCGAGGACCCATCTAGCGAGACCGATAAAGCCCCGAGAGAAGAGGGGGCAGTAGCCTCGGCGTCATCAACCGAGACGACGACATTTCCCAGTCCTTCAAATGTGGCGACACAGGAGGGGCCTGAAGGCATTCGATATGACTTCAACCAAGGTATCCGTGTTGCGGTTCCAGAAGGGATATGGCGTATTCGGCTTACCGATCTTGATACTGACACGGTTATTTTTGATGGGGAGGGAAGTGCCTCTACTTTTGAAAGTCGGAAAAAGCATTATCTGAACGCAAGGATTGAAGTCTTTCAGGCGGGCATGCTCGTTTTTTCGCATGACTACGATGCTAAGGGTAAAAAGATAGCCATTCTTATGGCCGGCAATACAATCGGCGATACGGCTGGTTGGGTGCCATATGCTGTGCGTTTTGCACGAGATCATGCATGCGAACTCACAGTGATGGTATCCGCGCAGATGAAAGAGCTGCTGTCTGCGTCATACCCAGATATCGGATTTATTGAAAAGCAGGAATTCAGCGCGTTAAAAGACGAGTTTTATGCCACATATTACATCGGTTTATTCTTCGGGGATGAAGATAATATCTGGCAGCCTTCTGATTTCAGGCTCGTGGGATTACACAGAACAGCAGGCTATATTCTCGGGGTTTCTCCCGAGGAAGAGCCTCTGCATCTGGATATTTCTGAAGAAAGACCGATTGAAGAACCCTATGTTGTCATAGCCAGTCAGGCCAGTGCACAGTGCAAATACTGGAATAACCCGACAGGTTGGTATGATGTCGTGGAGTTTCTCAAGAGATCAGGTTACCGCGTTATCTGCATCGATCGTGAAATAAAGTATGGTCAAGGTCTTCACTGGAACCAGATTCCGCATAATGCGGAAGATGAGACGGGGGCACGGCCCCTTCAGGAACGCCTCCAATGGCTGAAGCATGCAGAGTTTTTTGTTGGCCTTTCGAGCGGCTTATCCTGGCTTGCCTGGGCGGCTGACACGCCCGTCGTGATGATTTCCGGATTTACACATCCGATAAATGAGTTTCAGACACCATATCGGGTCTTTAATACTAATGCCTGCAACAGTTGCTGGCACGATATTCGCCATCCGTTCATCCACAGTGATTTTCTCTTTTGTCCGCGCCATGCAGGCACCAGTCGTCAGTTTGAATGCACGCGGAATATTACCTCTGGGCAGGTTATCAGCGCCATTAAGGCGGCGATGAGTAACAGGGGGGCGGATAGACGGACCTAATTTGAACGTGCTTTTAAAACTGCCCTGCTTGCGCTCTGCCTGAAGCACGCTACTGTTCAGTTTCTTACGTATCCGGAAGAACCTGAAAGCAGGAGACCAGATTGCAGTATCCATTGACCAAAGAGCGCAGCAGTCGGCGTCAGTTTCTGATAGGAAGTGCAGCGCTGTCTTGTAGCGCTCTGGTGGGGTGTGCCTCCTCCAGTGAAGGCAAGTTCTATAAAGTGGATGCCTTGGCTCGACAGGCCGTGAAAGACAGGGAGACACCAGGCGTCGTTCTTGCTGTTGGTCATAATGGCGAGATTGCACATCGTTATGTGTGTGGAAGCCGTGCTTTGGTGCCTGCTCGCGAGCCCATGACCTGGGAAACGCGGTTCGATATGGCCTCTCTGACCAAGCCGACAATGACGGCTCTGGCTGTCATGCAGTTGGTGGAACACGGAAAAATCAATATTGACGATCCGGTGGTGCGTTATCTTCCAGAGTTCGCCGCAAACGGGAAATCGGCAGTTACCCTGCGACTTCTGCTGACCCATTATTCTGGGCTTCCACCGGATATCCCGCTTGATGATCCCTGGAGCGGAAAAGCAGAGGCTGTCCGTCTTGCCATGACATCGCCGCTTGCCAATCCGCCGGGGGCAAAGTTTGTCTATAGCGACATCAATTACATTACGCTGGGTCTGATCGTGGAAAAGGTTACAGGTCAGCCCCTGAACCAGTATGTCGCTGACAATATTCTGGCGCCTTTGGGGATGTCTCACTCCGGTTACCTGCCCGATGCTGCATTACAGCCAGATATTGCGCCTACGCAGTATGATGACCAACATCACATGCTGCGCGGTGTCGTGCATGATCCGACCGCCCGCCGCATGGGGGGCGTCGCAGGGCATGCGGGGCTTTTCTCCAATGCACAGGACATGTGCCTGTATGCACAGGCGTTACTGGATCGTCTTGCCGGTCGTCCCAGCGCGTTTCCGCTTCAAAGAAGTACATTGGAGTTGATGACAACCCCACAACAGCCCGCTGGGAAAACTGACCTGCGAGGACTGGGCTGGGATATCGCCACGCACTATTCCTCCCCAAGAGGGGATCTGCTTTCGGCGAGATCATTCGGCCATACCGGCTTTACGGGGACGTCGCTCTGGATTGACCCTGAGAATGACAGTTATGTGCTTATTCTGACCAATCGGGTTCATCCGTCCGGGGGCCACAGTGTCGTGAAACTCCGGCATGATATTGCCACGGACGCTGCTCGTGCACTGGGCGTAGCAGCACACGCCTGATCATGTTCTGAATGACGGACCTTTCAAAGCTCAAAAGTTGACAGGTCCGCCATTTAGTATCGCTTAATCGTCAAGACATAATGGTGTTAGCCATGTTGTGTCTTGTTGATGAAGTTGACAACATTATCATGCAGTTCGGTGAGGGCTGGTGCATGGGCATAGACCATGTGACCGGATTCATACTGATGAATTTCGATGTTTGAGGCCAGTTTGTGAGGGATCGGGAGATGCTGCATCTCATAGATCCCTTCGAAGAAGGGCGTCCCAAGATCGTAGTATCCCTGATTGAGCATAATCTTCAGGCTCGGGTTCTGCTTCATGGCGCTTGCAAGATCCGGTAGGACGTTTGGCGCGCCCTTTGCTGGCCGACCGGAGCCTGGCTGCTTGTGCACAAAGGCCCATTTGCCGATTGAATGGGCGCTGACCTTGTATTCTTCGTAGCCGTCATTGAAAGCCGGGTTTGTGCCGTAATGCAGTGTATTGCGCGCATAATCGTTGAAGGCGGACACATAGGCTGACTGCATCGCGGCAAACTGGGGGTCATAGTCAGGGGTTTGCGCCAGTGGATCAATGGCTGGCCCGGAGAAGCGACTGTCCAGACGGCCTGTATCCATTCCGTCATTGCCGAGCAGGGTTTTGGCAAATTCGCCACCACTGACGCGTAGATCAGCTTTCTTCAGGTATTCAACGGGAAGGCCCGTATATTGGTGCAGCTTCTGGGCCGTTTGTTCCAGCTTTTCGTCTGAAATGGCGGTACCATCCTGAAGGGCACTGGTATAGTCCGTCAGGGCAAAATGTTCGACTTCGCTCAGGAAGCTTTTTAGGTCTTTGGGCTGTGCTGGCAATTTGTGATGATACCAGGCCGTGGCAGCGAAGCTAGGCAGGGCAAGGACATAGGGCTGGTCAACACTGGGGTTTGATTTCACATTGTCGATCGAATTGTCGTAATCCAGAATCTGCGACAACAGCATAACGCCATTCAGATCGATGCCTTTTTCAGAGGCTAGCTGGTTGGCGACGATTGCTGAGCGCGTCGTGCCGTAGCTTTCTCCGAACAGGTATTTGGGAGAGTTATATCGCCCGAAACGGGTCAGAAACTGAGCGATGAAGTCCGTGAAGGCTGCGGCGTCCGGATCTGTACCGTAGAACGCTTTTTCTTTGTCTTTGCCAACAAGGCGCCCAAATCCAGTGCCTGGCGCATCAATAAAGACAAGATCCGTGGCATCCAGCGGGCTGTCATTGTTATCGATCAGCTTGTACGGGGCTGCTGCCGTGTGGCTGTCATCTGCGGTGACGATACGATGCGGGCCAAAAGCACCCATATGCATCCAGACACTCGAAGAGCCGGGACCACCATTATAAACAAACGTAATCGGGCGGTTCTCTGCATGCGCGCCCTTCTTGAAATAGGCCACATAGAAAATGGAAGCGACGGCGTCCGGGTTTTTCTTTTCAGCTTTTGAATCGCTGGGGCCGGTATCGGAATCATCCCACCCTTGGGCATGGACAATCAGCGTGCCGGTGACGGCCTGATAAGGAATGTGCTGACCACGAATGGTTACAACTCCATCTGATACAACCTTCTGGGGTGTTGTCAGAAACTGCGATGCCGTTTCAGCCTGTTTGACGTTGTCAGAGACCGGGGCCTCGGCGTGAGCTGTGAGACAGGTGGCTGCCAGCAGGCTGACAGCAAGAAAAGAACGGGTCAGGATGCCTGAACGCATGGGTAACTCCTTACAGATTGAAATGATTTTGTAAGGAATACGGAACCGTTACAAGTTCAGGATCTGGTGAGTGAAATGCGTCACCTCTGAACTGTCACGTTCTGTCTGACGAAACAGGGAGCATACCGCAGTCTTTTCGTTGAAAATAATATTTTCGCAATCTTCAGAACGATCGTTTTTCGATAGCTGAATGATGATCCAGACAGATGTCCAGATCATCGTTCAGCTCTGTTTCAGGCCGCAGGCGTCAAACGCTGGATGCGCATGGCTTCCTTGCGATGAGCACCAAGGATATCCCCCAGATTTTTCAGAACAGGCTGCCCGTTCTCAACCAGAATTTTGCCGTTGACGATGGTGGTTCCGGCAGTCGCCGGGGCGCAGCGAAGCCACGCCTCCACGGGGTCCGTCAAAGCTCCAGCAAGGGAAATGTCCGACATCTGCCAGATAACCAGATCCGCACATGCCCCTGGACGTAGATGCCCGATCTCATCATCCCAGCCCAGGCAGGCAGCTCCACCGCGTGTGGCCATATCCAGAGCGTCTCGGGCCGTCATGGAATGTGGCCCATTGCGGAAGCGCCCCAGAAGGAGCGCCATGCGGGTCTCTAGCCAGAGCGATGCATGGTCTGTCGAAGCTGAACCGTCACAACCGAGCCCGACACGCATCCCACGACGCCGCATATCCATGGCATCCGCAGAGCCGCCTCCAATCATCATGTTGGAGCAGGGACATTGCGCCGTGCAGACGCCCGCATGCGCCAGACGGTCGATTTCGTCAGAGGAGGGGTAAATGTAGTGCGCCACCCAGGAGCGAGGGCTGGCCCAACCTACACGTTCGAAATATTCTGTCGGTGTGCAGCCATAGACTTCCGCACAATAACGGTCCTCATCGTGATCTTCTGCCAGATGGGTGTGTAACCTGAGGTCATATCTGTCTGCCATGGCAGCAGATTCTGTCATGATCCGTTCGGAGACGCTGAAAAGAGAGCAGGGCGCCAGAGCGACTCTGCCCATCGCGCCTGGAGTGGCATCATGATAGGTTTTTACCAGTCTTTCACTGTCTGCCAGAATTGTCTCTTCGTCCTGCACGACGGATGCGGGTGGAAGTCCTCCATCCTCTACGGATCGCGTCATGGAGCCGCGAGTAGCGTGAAAACGAAAGCCTATATCCTTGGCTGCACGAAACTGGGCGTCGATTAGAAAGGGCTTGGGATGGACATACATGTGATCCATGGATGTCGTGCAGCCCCCCATCAGCAGTTCAATCATTGCAACAGCTGTTGAGAGGTAAATAGACTCTTCGTCCAGTCCGGCCCAGAGCGGATACAATCCCTGAAGCCACTCGAACAACGTCCCATTGGTTACGGGAGCATAGGAGCGTGTGAGATTCTGATACATGTGATGGTGGGCATTGATCAGGCCCGGAGTTACCAGCTTTCCATTAGCCGATATGATTTTTTCTGCTTGTGGAGCAGCTTCTCCGGAGTGACCTGTGGAATGAACGCGCCCGTCTTTAATGGCGATCCACCCATTTGGGATTTCCCAATTCCGATCAATGTACAGAGAAGCATTTGTGATGAGGAGGTTGACCGTCATTGCGGCATCCTTTCTCAATAACCATCAGCAAGCCATGATCACTCATGGCTTTCGCAGAAGGCCCTGTTCCGGAGATGCGAAGTCCGGATCGTCATCAAACTTGCTTTGAGCGGGCGAGGAAGGCTTATCGTAGCATCAGGTTCGTCCTGCTGTCACGAGCCATGTGCCGCCCAGAATTCTACCTGCAATGCGGCAGCTTCCTGTTCCAGGAGGGGACCCACAACGTCCACTGGCTGTTGGCCAGCAGCAAAGACGGTCCTGCAAGGGAGATCCAGCGTGGGATTTTCCGCGTGATTGCCGGTCATGTCTTTCAGGTCCTTTTCGGACTGGCCGTAAACCACGCGTCCGATCCCGGACCAGTAGATCGCACCTGAACACATCGCGCAGGGTTCTGCAGAACTGTAGAGCGTGCACTGGCGCAGGCGTTCTGCCCCATAAGCTTTGCTGGCCCGGCTCGCGAGGAGACGTTCGGCATGGGCTGTCATGTCGCATCCTTCTGCGCTGTAGCCATTACCCTGTTCCATCAGAACAGCGCCTGTCTCGTCCACGAGAATAGACCCGAACGGATGATCCCCGCCGTCACGTGCTTTCCTGGCAACATCGAACGCCATACGGAGAAAACGCAGGTCGTCTGTTTCTGTAATCATGCAATCAGTTCCTTATTCCTTGACCAGACGGCCATTGATCCAGACACGATCAATCGTCTCAGGCGAGGCATGACAGACAATTTTCTGGGCACAGCTGGCCGCACTGTCTTGCGATGATAATCGCAGGCTGCCTGACGTGCAGCGAAGCTCCAGCGCATCGAACGCCTGTCCGGGCAGGAGTTGTCCACTTGGCACCCCGAGAGCCTCAGCGCCGCCTCGTGTTGCAAGCCAGAACGCTTCCTGGAAATCTATTCTGTGGTTAGGGAGGCCACGTTTTGTCGGCGGAATTTCTGGGTTTGTCCCGCTTTCCAGCATCCGGGACGCCAGAACGGCCTGCCGCGCATTTTCAAAGATGGACGGAGAATAACCGCCCGAAAGGTCTGTTCCCAGCCCACAGTGAACGTGGTCATCGAGAACGTCGCGAACGGGAAGGGCCGCTCCTGCAAAAAAGGCATTCGAAATGGGGCAGTGGGCAAGTCCGGCGTTGCGCTCTTTGACCAGCGTCCGGTCATTCTGGTTCAGGAACCCTGCGTGCGCAAGAATGGTATGGTCTCGCAGGAGACCAAAAGCATCCAGTGCAGACGTGTCTGTCTGGCCTGTTCTCTCCAGAACATGATGATGCTCCCAGTCGCTTTCTGACGCATGGGTCTGCACTCTGACACTCATTTCTGCGGCAAGTGCGCCAAGACCATTTAACAGTGCGTCGGAGCAGGCGGGAATAAAGCGAGGCGTAATAATGGGCTGGACCAGACCGGCCTCGTTGTCTGGCAAGGCTCGGACGGCATGAATGAAGCGTCGGGTTGCATCGAGAGCCTCCTGAGCGCTGGCCTGACGATAGTCTGGCGGACACAGGTTCGGATGATCCATTGCCACCAGTCCAACGAGCCCGCGTTGCCCGTATTTGAGGCATGTGCGGGCAAGAACAAGACTGGCTTCTTCGTGGATCGTGGCAAAATAGAGCGCGGTGGTTGTGCCATTTCGCAGAAGGGTTTGAACCAGGTCTTCATAAACCGCGGCCGCGAAGGCTGCGTCCGAATAGCGGGACTCTAGAGGGAAGGTATATGTGCCCAGCCACTCTTCCAGCGGACGATCCAGAGCCGTGCCAGCTTGAGGCCATTGAGGCGCATGAATGTGTAGATCTGTCAGGCCGGGAACGAGGAGAGTGTTGTCTGGCAGCTCAATCACAGTTTCACTGCTTTGCAGGTCTTGATAGGCCTGTGTCCCGCAGGTTGCACGACGCTGAATAATCCCGTCGTCTCCAACCAGCAGAGCCACGGTCTCCAAAACAGTTTCCTGCGGTGTTCGAGATGCTAGCGCCCGGCCGGTGACGACAAATGCACTCACGTCAGAGCACCATATGTCACGCCTTTTCCTTTAAGCCAGCGCCGGTAAGCCACGGACGAACGATCTGCCATGGTCGGAATTTCATATTTTCCGTCCAGTGGCATCAGCCGAGGTCGCTGGTTTTCAAGAATGATCCTGTCCTGAAGAAAAATGAACTGCTGGAATTCAACCAGTCCGCCCAGTGAAGAACTGTCGTCGATCAGGAACATCACAGGGTGGGCGCGGGAACGGGTTGCGGTCATCGGTTGAACAAACAAAGCGATGACGTCCTGTCTTTCGGGAGAGGCCGGGCAGGTTTTATAAAGAAGCGTCGAGAACGGCGCTGCCACCCGGTAAGTATAGTCAGTTAAAATCCCGCCGGACGCGGAGAGTGCCGCCTGAGGCTGGAAGAATGTACAGTCGGTTGCCCAGACTTCCGCGCCGTCTTCTCGTGTTTCGATCTGATATCGCCGAACCTCGGTTTCAGGCTCTGCTCCGAGGATATTGGTATGAACAAAGGGGAAGTGGGCCATATCGAGGAAGTTTTCGACGACCCTTAGGCCGGACGAATGTACTGCGATGGACCCGCAACATACTAGCCGGCGGTCTGGCTCAGCGGCCTCGGGAATGGTGGGGATATCCCGGACTGGCTCCCCAAGAGACGTCCAGAGATAACCGTAGCGTTCCTGCACGGGGAGGAGGCGATTGCCGCAGAGCGCCTGAAACGCATTGTTTTCGTCCCGGGAGATCTCAATCAGCCGGTCGAGCAGCATGGTCTGGAAAGTCGCATGTGTCAGATCCCCGACCATAGCCACAGGATACCAGTGTGATAACGTCTCTGGATCGGGGCTGGTCATGGCACGGGCAACCTGCTGCTGGTGACGGATGGGAAGAGTTAATCATGCTCCCCGGCATTGATGGAATACAGAATATTGATAAACCGGAAAATTCTTATTGTGAAATGAGATAAGAAAGGCATGATCCAGTGGTGCGGGAGATTCGTTTCGAAGGGCGCTTTGATCCCGAGCTGTTCCGGGATTTTGCCATTGCCCGGGCGCGCCTTCTGGCCGTGGAGATTACAGACATGTCTGTTTCAGATCATTGTTTTTCAGTTCGGCTGGTGGGTGAAGAAGCACTTCTCGGAATGTTCGAGATGGCATGTCTCCTCGGGCCAGCGGGCTGTATTGTGACAGGCACGGAGAGCCTCGGATGACAGAGTGGTTTCCAGTTGCTCTCAGTATGGATGTTCCCGCTGGAACAGCCGCTCCGGTACGCTTGTCAGGCAAAGAAATTGCTCTTTGGCGTGGCACAGATGGTGAGATTCATGCCTGGGAAGATCGCTGCCCACACAGAGGAATGCGGCTGAGTTTCGGTTTCGTGCGGAACGGAAATCTGGCTTGCCTCTACCACGGCTGGCAGTTTGGAGCAGATTCAACGTGCCGCCACATTCCAGCTCATCCTGAACTCCGTGTACCGGGCACCATTCGCGCGACAGCTTATCAGGTGCAGGAGCGATGCGGAGTGATTTGGGTGAGCCTCGATGAGAAGACATCACTTTCGCACCTGCCGGAAGGCGAGGCGTCAGGCGTTCGGAGCTTGCTGGTTCAGGTGCCTTTGCAAACTGCGCGGACGTCTCTCAATATGGAGGCTTCGAACTGGAAGCAGCAGGATAACTGTCTTTTCGCTGTGCATGAACCAGCAGTTGGCCTGACCATGTTGCATGTTGCGTCATGGACTGTCGCTGGGCGGCAGGAGGCTGCGCGACAAGCTGTGCAGTTACGGGATCGTCTGGAATCCATCAAGGAGACCGTTTCAGCATGAGGTTACGAGACTGGGCACTTGATGACAGATGCTATGCAGTTCGGCTGGGAGCGTCCCTGATGGGAGTGAAGCTGCCTACGGTCACGGATGATAGCGCCTTGGAAAGTGGCCCGGCCCTTGAAATCGTTGACGATGTTCTTCATGGGCCGTTAGAGATCCTGAAACGGCTCGTAACGCTTCCAGACGTCCAGCAGGAGTGGAATTCCGGAACGGACGAGATGACGTGGGCAGCGAACGCCTTGGACCGCTTTTCCATCATACGCAGGATGGTCATGCTGGCGTCTCTTCCTGTTGAAAATCCCGACCAGCTTGCGATGCCGTTGATGGGCGAGATTGAAGATCGGCTTGCAGAGAACCGCTTGGACGGTCGATGCTGGGTGTCAGGGGATCATCCAGGAGTTGCCGACATCATGCTGTTTCCAGTCGTTGCCTTAAGCCAGGATCTTGAAGTTCCTTTGGATCTTTATCCGGCAGCTCGGAACTTCATGAGGCACTTCAAGGCGCTGCCTGGGTTCATAACGATGCCGGGAGTGCCGGAATGTCACTGAAAAATCCTCTGATGCTCCCGCGGCGTTCCGTACTGGCTGCTTTGGGCAGCTCGCTTGTGATGCCGTCAGCTCTGAAGGCAGCGTCACGTCGTTTTGCGCCCATTCGGGAAGAGGATCTTCTGATTGGCTTTGGGCACACCAGCCCCATCACCGATGGCGGATGGAGCCATGCTCATGATCTGGCGGTTCAAGCCGTTAAACGTGCCTATCCAGCCGTCAAAACCCTCTTTGTCGAGAGCGTGCCTTACTCCGCAGATGCAACCCGCATCTTCCGCCAGTTCGTGGCAGAAGGCGCGCAGATGGTGATTTCCACATCCAACTATGGAGACTTCATTCGCGACGTCGCCGATCGCGCTCCGGACGTTGCGTTCATGGAGTGTGATGGCCATGCTGTCAGCAATAATCTTGGCTGGTATTATATCACGCACTGGTACGCCAGTTATGTCATTGGTATCGCCGCAGCCCGTCTGAGCAAAACCGGCAAGCTTGGCTACGTGGCTTCTTTCCCCGTTCCCTCCGTATACGCCAGTGCGAATGCCGTGCTTTTGGGTGCGCGCTCGGTCAATCCACAGGCGACGATGCGCGTCATCTCCATCAATTCGTGGTTTGATCCGCAGGCTGCAACGGAAGCGGGGGCTGCTCTGGTAGACAGTGGCTGTGACTTCCTGTGCGGGATTATGGACGATCCGGGCTATCTGCGTGTCGCGGAGAAACGCGGCGTTTGGGCCGCGATGTGGAACACGGACATGCGTGAGTTCGGGCCCAATGCATATGTCAGCTCTGTCGTGCTGGACTTTGCTGACTACTATATTCAGCAGGTTGGTGCTCGGATCCGGGGAGAGTGGGCGCCGGAGGGACGTTTTCTCACATTGGCCAAAGGCGTCGATCGGGATCGCTGGGGGCAGAACGTTCCTGAGGCTGTACAGAAAGAAGCCGACGCTGCGCGGGACCGGATGCTGGCTGGATGGTCGCCTTTTCAGGGGCCGATCTATGACTCTGAGGGAACGCTGCGGGTTCCAGCAGGCCATGTCATGACTGACATGGAGATGTATAACTGGTCGTGGCAGGTTCAGGGAGTGTCTGGTCTTGGTTGATGTCACGCATGCGTCCAACGCGCCTCCCGCTCATCTTGCAGCAGGAACACCGCCCATTCTGGAACTGGTGAATATTGCGAAATACTTTCCAGGCGTCATTGCGAACGAAAATGTTTCCCTGAACGTCTTCCCCGGTGAAATTCACGCCCTGTTAGGGGAGAATGGTGCAGGGAAGTCCACACTGATGAACGTGGTGACGGGCCTGTATCAGCCCGATGCCGGGGAGATCATCATTGATGGATATGGGACCACGTTTCCGGCCCCTGACGCAGCCATCGCTGCCGGGATTGGCATGGTTCACCAGCATTTTCGTCTGGTTCCCCGTTTTACAGTCGCTGAAAACCTCCATCTGGGTTGGTCTGAAACACCCCGCCGCCTTGCAGGAAAAGACATTGAAGAGCGTGCCTTCGCGCTTTCCAAGAAGTTTGGTCTCCCCATTACACCGTCGGCTATTGTGTCTTCTTTGTCTGCGGGCGAGCAGCAGCGCGTTGAAATCCTTCGTGTTCTGTCTCGTGGCGCTCGACTTCTTATCCTTGATGAACCAACGGCTGTTCTCAGCCCCGTCGAAGTCGGCGAACTGTTTTCCGCCCTGCGTCGGTTTCGCTCCGAGGGAGGGGCCGTCGTTATCATCAGCCACAAGCTTGATGAGATCATGGCGCTTGCGGACCGGGTTTCCGTTCTGCGGCAGGGGCGACTGGTGGGCACGCATCAGACGTCCGATGTAACGCCTGACAGTCTTGTAACGGAGATGATCGGACGCCCTGTTACACTTGCAACCTCGTATCCCCGGCAGTCTCCTGCTCCGGCAGGCGGTGGCTCTGAACCTCTGTCTCTGAAACAGGTGACAGTGCGGGATGTCGCAGGCGTGGTCCGTCTGGATAATGTCAGTCTTTCTCTTCGTCCGGGAGAAGTCCTGGGGATTGCAGGGGTGACGGGTAACGGCCAGCCCGAACTGGCAGAAGTCCTGACCGGGTTGAAGGCGCCTGAGAGCGGAACGGTCTGTTTGAATGGCAATGCTGCCAATCGTGCAGACCCGGCAATGTTTGCGCATGCGGGCGTGGGTCACGTACCTGAAGACCGGCTGAAACGTGCCCTGATGCCGGGGCTGAGCGTTGCGGAAAACATGGCACTTCGGGAGTATGACCGTCCGCCGATTGGTGGCCGGTTCAGCTTCTCCATGGCGCAGGCGCGCAAGTTTGCCCAGATGCTTGCAGACAGGGCAGGGGTGAAGCTTCCGGGCATACAGGTGCAAATTCGCGGGTTATCCGGCGGCAATCAGCAGAGGCTGGTTCTGGAACGTGAGATCAGGATTGCCAGTCATGTTCTGGTGGCCAGTTATCCCAGCCGTGGTCTGGACATCGGGGCTATCTCAGCCATGAGGGATATGCTCGCCCGTGCGCGTGACGCAGGTGTTGCCGTGGTTCTGATGTCAGAAGATCTGGATGAAATCTTTGCCCTGAGTGATCGTATTGCTGTTCTGTATGCAGGGCGCCTTATGGGGGTCATGGATCGTGCAGACGCAGATCGGGAAAGCATAGGCGCGCTCATGAGTGGCCGTAATCTGTCGGAGGCCGCATGAGCGCCGTATCCCCTCGCACGCGTCTTACGGTTGTTCCGTCTCATCGTATTGCCGTTGGCCGCGGGCTTTCCATCCTTGCGGCTCTGGGCATTGTAGCGATTACGCTCGCCGCGATGGGGCGGTCTCCGATTGAGCTTGCCGGGCTCGTCGTTCGATCGACCGTCGGGTCGCGCTTTGGCATTGAGGATCTCGCACTCTTCATGACGCCTCTGATGCTTACAGGGGCGGCAGTTTGGGTCGGGATCCGTGTCAATCTCTGGAATATCGGGGCAGAAGGGCAGCTTTATGCAGGTGCGACGGCAGCGACGGCTGTTGGTCTGTTCACGCATTGGCCCGCGATTGTCGCCCTTCCGGCGATGGTTGTAGCTGGCGCTCTGGCGGGAGCGGCATGGATTTTTATTCCCGCTGCGGCTCGGGCTTGGCTTGGCGTCAGTGAGATTGTTACCTCTCTTCTTCTAAACTTTGTGGCCTCGCTGCTTGTCTATTATCTGGCAACCGGACCGTGGGCTGATCGCGTGACTGGTGCTCTGGCCTCAACTGAACGCCTGCATGTGGCACTTCCGGAGCTCTGGGGGGCGGTTCATCTGGGGTTCTTACTCGCATTGGGTATTGTTGTTGGCTTGGGAGTAGGGCTCGCGAAAAGCCGGTTTGGTTATGAAACGGCTGTGTGCGGCTCCAATCCGCAGGCTGCGCATTATGCTGGGATTAAGGTCGCTCCCCGTATTCTGGCTGTGCTGTTGTTGTCAGGCGCTTTGGCCGGGCTGGCTGGTGTGTTTGAAGTCGCGGGAACCGTTCACCGGCTTCAGGGTGGCCTTGCCAATAATTATGGATATCTGGGCATTGTCGTGGCGCTTCTGGCTCGTGGGTCGTGCTTTGCCCTTATTCCAGCAGCGCTTCTGATGGCACTGATTCTGGATACGGGGATTGTCCTTCAGACAACTCAGATCAGTTCTTCCGCCGTTCTTGCCATTACCGGTCTGCTGGTCCTTGCCATCGCGGCCGGAGACGAAATGGCAGCCTATGTCCGTGTGAACAGGAACTGATCATGGCACTTCTCAGCGACCTTCTTGGTCACGCCGTTCTGTCAGGCGGGGTTCTGGCGCTTGGTGCCCTCGGCGAAGTGATTGCCGAACGTGCAGGTGTTCTGAATCTCGGGGTAGAGGGCCTGATGTCCCTCGGGGCCGTCGTTGCAGTCATGACTGTGAACGCGACGCCTCATCCATGGCTGGGCCTGCTGGCAGCAGGACTGGTTGGTGGGCTGGGAGCAAGTGTGCTTGCGCTCTCCAGCGTTTTACTTCGTGCCAATCAGGTTTTGTGTGGTGTGGCGATCACCTTCCTGGGGCTGGGTCTTAGTTCTGTAATCGGGCGGTCCGTTGCCGGTGTTCCGGTCTCTGCTGTTTTCGAACCAGTCTCTATCCCGGTTCTGTCTGCCATTCCTGTTATCGGACCTGCCTTCTTTAGCCAGAATATTCTCGTTTACCTGATCTATCTCGTCTTTCCTGTAATGGCGCATTTCTGGCTGTTTCGGACGCGTTCGGGCCTGGATCTGCGGGCCGTGGGCGAAAATCCGGCAGCGGCAGACGCGGTTGGGGTGCCTGTCATGAAGTACAGAGCTCTGGCCGTGATTGTTGGGGGCGTTCTGGCTGGTGTGGCTGGCGCTGATCTGACGCTCGCTGTCGTGCCTGTCTGGTCAGACGGGATGATCGCCGGGCGGGGTTGGATTGCAGTGGCGCTGGTGATCTTCGCGGGATACCGCCCAATTGTTGCCGTCTTGTCCGGCCTACTGTTCGGGCTTGTAACGGCAGTAGGGTTCATGGGGCAGGCCAGAGGCTGGCCAGTTGCACCCGCAATCCTGAATACGCTGCCATATCTTGGAACGGTTGCCTGCATTATTGTGCCGATGCTGGCGTTCGCAAAACTGCGCTCTGCCATGGCGGCCCCCGCAGCGCTCGGGACGCCTTATTATCGAAGTGGAAGATAACCGAACTGGGTGTGGAGTGGGGCGCCAGCAGGCGTCCCAAACACTTTGGTTTGCACCTTTTCCCCATAATCGCGTACTCTGTCTCTTCATTTAGGCATAGAGGGGAGGCTGATGACAAACATTACGGCACTTATTGCAGACGCCGCAGTTTTTGTTTTTCTTCCATGGGTTGTATGGAGGATACTGAAGAAAACAATACCGATTGTGGTTCTGCCAATACTTGTCGGTATATTGATTTCTGTCTGGCATATCCCTGTAAAATCACTTGGTATTCCATCGGTTTATGGAAGCGATATTGGGTGGGTTGCTGTTCTGGTTTTGGCGTTTACTGCCGGTCTTGAAATGTGGCAGTCCCCTGGAAGCGTGGCGGACGATCATGCCCTGCCAGCGCCAACATTGGGGCGTCTGCTAACAGGTGCAGCCGTTGCGCTGGGTGGTCCACTTCTGGTGGGATCCATACTCGCCTACGAATTTTTTCTGCCACTTCCCGGATGGCATCCGCCACATGCACAGCCTTGGGTCGCCGCAGCGTCTATTGGCCTGTGCATTGCCGTCAGTGCTTTGCCCGTTCTGATCGGCGTGGTGCGTGAGCTTGACCCTTCGCAACGTCCGTTGGGTCAGTTGGCGCTTAAGCTAGCCGTTGTCGACGATGCTGCTCTCTGGATTGGCCTGGCAATGCTTCAGGTTGCCGAGCGTGGGACGGCTGCCCTCCATGGATGGACGGGCCTCGAAGTCCTCGCGATTGCGTTGCTGGTGGGACTGGCATTTGCCGGAAACTGGGCTTCCCGCCATTTCAGGAACCCGCCTTCCGCTGTTATCTGGATTGCGGTGCCGATTTACCTTGCTGCCGGTTCGTGGGCCAGCATGCAACTCGGTCTGCACGAACTGATTGGCGCTTACTTTGCTGGCGCGATCATGCCGCCGTCGTGGGTTCGGCGGTTGCCCGTTGAGAAGGTGGGAACGTTCTCACTCATCTGGCTCGCCCCGATGTTCTTTGGTCATAGTGGCCTGAATATCGATGGTGATGCTCTGACATGGCCATCCGTGATCGCTTCTCTGTCACTCGTTGCAATCTCAATCGTGACGAAGATTTTGGCGGTCTATATTTACCCGCCTGCATCCGGCCTGAGCAGGCGTCAGGCGTTGAGCGTCGGTGTTCTGTTGCAGTGCAAGGGGCTCATGGAAATTGTTGCTGCAACGATTTTCCACGCCCAGGGCATGATTTCAGAGTTTGCTTTCGCATCTTTGATGGTTCTTGCTGTCATTTCCACGGTCCTGACAGGGCCCATGTTTAAGCTCGTCGCGCCCCGATCTTCTGCGGCGCCTTAAGGGCTTGAAGAGGAGAGGGGAATTAATCCCCTCTCCATAATCACATCCTTCAAAATAATCAGTGATGCGTTGCTAGCCAGTCGTGGATCTGTTCCTGAGTGGCTTTAATAGCGTCCTGACGGGCATTGATCGTATTGACCGCTTTTGCTGTCGCGATTTTTGCGCCTGTTGTCTTCGTGGACCACGGATCGTTCTGAAGTGCCTCCAGGACCTGTAGGTTGTTGGAGTGTCCGGCGATTGAAGCCAGGAAGTCATCCTGCGACCACGGAGCCAGATGCGTGCGAATATCTGCCTCATGCTCCTTCACCAGTTGCCACACCAGATCAGGATTTTCGCTCGACGCTGCAATGACGGCCAGTGAGCGTGCAATCCGCCCGTTCGGGATGGCTCCGCTATAGGCGAGGGCCACGTTCTTGCGGATCAGATCCGGGTTGGTTGCGCTGGCGAGAGCGGCGAAGTAGCGCAGTTTGAGTTCTGTCGCCTGGGTGGTGCGAACCTTCTCAGCCATGAAGTCATATGTCTGGCCATCCGCCGTCTTCATGGCAATGGTCGTAACAGCACCGACAAGATCGGGACGGAGAGAGGCTGGGTTTGCCTTCCAGAGGGCAAAGCGACGCTTGGCTTCCGCAACAACCTGCGGATCGTTGAATGTTCCGAGTGCGCTGATCACGGATGGTCGCAGCATCGTGTCGAGGACGTTCTCGTGCGGCTTTTCGTCCCAGCCCAGACGCGCCAGAACCGGTGCCAGACGGCTGCGAGCATATGTCTGGAAGTCATCACGATCGGCATTGCCGATTTCATACTGATCAATCGTTTCAAGGCGGCTGATAATTTCTTCCAGAACCGCAATGTCGCTTTCATGCGCTGCGGTCAGACTATCGACCAGATCCAGATAAGACCCAAGTTTGGCCTGTCCTGACCGGAAAAGAGCATACTGGTCCCCAAGCAGGTTGGCGCGATCAACGGGAGCAAATTTGCTGAGGGATGTTGCAAGGGCGCTGAGCGCGTTCTTGTCATAAGAAACGCGATAATAGCCGCTCTCGCCAAGATTGAGTTTGAAGGCCGTATCGCAACGGGGCGCCGTGATAGTGACGGGTTCGGTGCCGAGAACAAGGGTTTTTGTCGGAAGTCCTGGTCCACCAGCCACAACCGGAACGCTCCACGTCAGAGGCTGTGCCTGTGGATCATGGATTGTGAAGCGGCTCTGGGTCAGTGTGTAGGTGGCCTGATCATTCTGACAGAACGATGTGACGTTGACCTGCGGGATACCCGGCTGCTCCGTAAAGCTGCGCGCTACCTTGGCAACATCTTCGCCGGAGGTGGAAGAAAGGGCGTTCCACAGATCCTGACTGGTAGCATTGCCGAACGCGTGTGCTTTCATGTAGGCCCGCATGCCATCACGGAATTTGTCCTCACCCAGCCAGCCTTCCAGCATTCGGATGACCAGCTCGCCTTTGCCATAGCTGATGCTGTCAAACGCTGAATTTGCTTCACTGACGTTGTGAATGGTCTGCTGGATCGGATGGGTCGTTGAAAGGGCATCAATGCCCATCGTTTCTTCGCGGGTCTCGTGCTGACGTGGCCAGATGTCCCACTGTGGGTTCAGCTTGTCCGTGACCTTGATTTCCATCCAGGACGCAAAGCCCTCGTTGAGCCAGATGTTGTTCCACCAGCCCATCGTCACAAGATCGCCAGACCACTGATGCGCCATCTCATGCGCAACGACTTCGTGAATTAGTTCGCGTGTTTTGGGTGTGCTGTTTTTCGGGTCAAACAGAAGCACATTGTCGATGTATGTAAGAGCGCCCCAGTTCTCCATCGCACCGGCCTGATAATTCCCTGGAATAGCCAGCATATCCATCTTCGGGAGAGGATATTTTACCCCGAAATAGCTGTTGTAATACGGCAGAATGCGCTGGGCTGATTCAAGAGCGTATCGACCCTGTTCCTCAAGACCGGCTGGCGCATAAACACTCATGGGTGTGCCGTCAGCCTCTCCATGAACGGCTCCCATGTCACCGGCAACTAGTGCCAGCAGGTAGCTGGACATGCGAGGTGTTGGGGCAAAGGAAACACGCTTGGTCTTCGTGTCCTGCTGAGTGGTGCCGATAATGGGCATATTGCTGACAGCAACATCATCAAACGGCAACGTCACATTCAGCTGGAAGCTGGCCTTGAATGCGGGTTCATCCCATCCGGGGAACATCCGGCGGGCATCAGCAACTTCGAACTGCGTCACCAGCATGCGGCGTACCTGACCGGTGGCTGACGTATAATCGTTGATGTAGAGGCCATTTGGCGTCTTGAGGATTGGACCCGTGTAATTGATGGATAGAGTGTGGGGGCCCTTGGGAACAGGCTGTGAGAAATGCAGCGTGGCAGTTTCTGCAGCGTCATCCTGTGTGATGGTCGCGTGCTGCGTCCCATCCAGAACGGCACCAGACAGCTTCAGTCCGGCCTGATTGAGAACAATGTCCTGCGTATCTGTCAGGACCGTGACGTCGATGGTTTCCTGGCCCTTGAGGGTCAGATGCTCCGGGTCTGTTTCGAGATCGATGGCATAGGAGGCCGGAACAACGGTTTTGGGAAGTTGGCCTGGTGTCTGCTGGAAGGAAAACGTTCCTTCGGCATGCGCCACCATGGCAAAGGGAAGACCGGCAAGAAGGGTGCTGAAAGCCAGAAGGCGGCGCATAACGATGCGTATCCTTAATCAGTCAGAATATTGAAGAAACAGCGTAACGCTTTGTTTCAATGGTGGCGCAAGGGTCGCACACTCGGTCCTGACATGAAAGTGGGAGGCAGGTTTGATGCGTGTGTCTCTTTAAACCAAGACCTCCCACCGCAGCCTGTATGACCACGATGGGAGTGTGTCTCGTGTTGGGGCGTAAATACTAAACGGTCGCCATAAGAGCTGCATTTCCGCCAGTAGCCGTCGTATTGGTGCTGCAGGCCCGCTCCTGAACCAGCCATTCCAGTGGGTAACGTCTGTCTGCGTCTGGTGTGTGCAGGCAGACTACCGGTCCGTCTTTATGTTCCAGTGCTGACAAGACCTGTTTGCGGTCTGTTGCATCGCCATTGCACAGCGCCACATCCACGTGAATGTCTGTTGATAGTGGTAAAATAGAGTCTCCCAGGGCCGCAGGCGGTGGGGGCAGACGGCGCCAGATTTCCGCAGGGATCGCACAGACATTTCCGGTAGACAGGGCATCGGTGATTTGCTGACACAGATCCTCAAATATAGGCCCTGCACACAGCACGGTGCCTCGTGCTGTCAAAGTGTAAACGTTGTCTTCTCCGACAGGGCCGGGAAGGGAAAGGGTTGTTCCCAAAGGCGTTCCGGTAGGCACAACGGCTCTGAAGGCTGGTGCGATGGCCCTTAACCACTGCCCGGCAAAATTCAGGACAACTGGCAGGTCATGGTGCGCCAGAGCACCCATTTCAGGGCGGCTGGACAGAAGTCGACGCAGGTAAAGCGGGCCACCTGCCTTCGGGCCTGTTCCGGAAAGGCCGTGCCCCCCAAACGGCTGAGACCCGACGACGGCACCCACAAGGTTACGGTTGACGTAGATATTTCCCGCATCTGAGGTGGCTTTAAGGTCTTCAATTGTACTGTCGATGCGTGAGTGAACGCCGAAGGTCAGGGCATATCCGGTGTTGTTGATGGCTGCCATCAACTGCGAGCGCTCTTCGCGGCGATATCTGACGACATGCAGAACCGGCCCAAACACCTCGCGGCGCAGAGCTGACAAACTGTCGATTTCGATCAGTGTCGGCGGCACAAAGGTCCCGTTTGCGCACTCTTCAGAAATTGCAGACTGATGGATCGAAAAACCACGAGCGCGCATGTCTTCAATATGGCTGAGAATTCCGCTCTGAGCCTCTTCTGTGATGACTGGCCCGACATCTGTCTGCGGAAGAGCTGGATTTCCCGTACGCAGTTCTGCCATCGCCCCTTTGAGCATCGTCAGAACACGATCTGCGCTATCGTTTTGCAGGCATAGTACCCGGAGTGCGCTGCATCGCTGTCCGGCACTGTCAAAGGCGGAAGACAGCACATCCCCGACGACCTGTTCAGACAGAGCTGAGCTGTCCACAACAAGTGCATTCTGGCCGCCCGTTTCGGCAATCAGAGGAATAGGTGTGCCATCTGCATTCAGGCGTCCGGCAAGCTGCTTTTGGATCAGCCTTGCGACTTCCGTCGAGCCCGTGAACAGAACGCCGGTTATGCGGGGATCGGCGACGAGCGCCGCTCCGATTTCGCCGCCACCTGGTACAAGCTGTAAGGCTTCTGCTGGCACTCCGGCATCATGGAGAATGCGGATAGCTTCTTGCGCAATGAGAGGTGTTTCTTCCGCTGGTTTGGCGAGAACGCTGTTCCCGGCTGCCAGGGAAGCAGAAACCTGCCCCAGAAAAATGGCGAGAGGGAAGTTCCAGGGGCTAATGCAGACGACGGGTCCCAGTGGGGCAGCATTGTCAGCAGTAAAGTCGCGGCGGATCTGGGCAGAATAATAGCGTAGAAAATCTACAGCCTCGCGGATTTCAGACACCGCATTGGCAAGGGTCTTTCCTGCTTCCCGGATAATCAGTCCCATAAGTCTGGGCATGTCGTCTTCAAGGCTCTGAGCGGCCTTCTCCAGACATGTAGCGCGTTCGGAGACTGGTGTGTTCTTCCAGACATCAAAACCTGTGACGGCTTTGCTGATGACAGCCCCTACGCTTTCGACAGCCGTGGGTTTGATACATCCAATGACATCTGACTTGTCGGAAGGATTAACAACATCCTCGCCCGCTGTTCCACCAAATGAGGCCTCCTTATTCAGAGCAACACCGAGTGTTTTCAGAGTGTTTTCGTCTGCAAGATCCAGCCCATGCGAGTTTTCACGCTCAGGCTGAAAAAGATCGCTCGGCTGGCGCAATGTGCTGGGGAGGGCATTGGCGGAGAGCGTGACGGGGTCGGTAATCAGCTCTTCCACCGAAACTGCGGGATCCTGAATACGGTTCACAAAGGACGAATTCGCGCCATTTTCCAGTAGGCGGCGTACGAGATAGGCCAAGAGCGTTTCATGCGTGCCTACAGGAGCATAGACGCGGACAGGCCGATTCAGCTTTTCCGGACCAACAACTTCTTTGTACAGCGTTTCTCCCATGCCGTGCAGGCATTGAAATTCATAGGACTCAGTCGTGAAATTCGGGCCTGCCAAGGCGTGAATGCTGGCCAGGGTTTGCGCGTTATGCGTTGCAAACTGTGGGAAAATGGCGTCTGGAGCAGCCAGAAGCTTCTTGGCGCAGGCAATGTAGGAAATGTCGGTATGGATCTTCTGCGTAAAGAGCGGAAAATCCTCCATCCCATCGACCTGGGCACGTTTGATTTCACTGTCCCAATAGGCACCCTTAACCAGCCGGACCATCAGGCGGTGATTTGTGCGACGGGCCAGATCAATCACCCAGTCGAGTACGAACGGCGCACGCTTCTGATAAGCCTGAACAACGAAGCCAATGCCCTTCCAGTTTTTCAGGGCTGGGTCGAAACAAAGCGTTTCGAGCAGGTCCAGAGAGAGCTCCAGCCGGTCCGTCTCTTCAGCATCGATGTTGAAGCCAATGTCATAGTGACAGGCAAGGCGCGCGAGTGCTGTCAGGCGAGGGCCCAACTCGGCGAGAACGCGTTCCCTCTGGAGGCGGCTATAGCGCGGATGCAGTGCAGACAGCTTGACTGAAATACCCGGGCCTTGATAGGCGCCAGCGCCTGCTGATGCCTGGCCAATGGCGTGAATGGCTGTTTCATAATCACGGTAATACCGATCAGCGTCCGCCATGGTCGTGGCAGCTTCTCCCAGCATGTCGTAGGAGTAACGGAACCCCTTTGCGACAAGGGGCTTGCTGTTTTCGAGCGCGTTCGCGATGGTTTGGCCAGTTACAAACTGCTCACCCATCATGCGCATTGCCATATCGACCCCCTTGCGGATCACAGGCTCACCGCACCGTCCGATCAGGCGTTTGAGGCTTCCCGGCAGCGCTTTCGTCTCTTCCGTCGACAGGACCTTGCCTGAGACGACCAGTCCCCAGGTCGCCGCGTTTACGAACAGGGAAGACTTGCGACTGATGTGCTCATGCCAGTGACCGTTCCCAATCTTGTCGCGAATGAGGGCGTCACGCGTGGGAAGGTCAGGGATACGAAGCAGGGCCTCCGCCAGGCACATCAGGGCGACACCCTCCTGAGAGGAGAGATCGTATTCCTGCACCAGATCCTGAACAATGCCGCTACTGCGGCCTTGACGAAGAGCTTCGACCAACCGCCTTGCTGTCTGACGGGCGAGGGCAGCCTGATCGTCCTCAAGGCGAGCCTCACGCGAAAGCGCCGTCACCCGCGGGGCTTCCGCTACACGGGTGTGGTCGGTGATGGCCTGACGTAGCGGAGACCGCGGCGGAACGATGGCTGCAAGGGACGCGAAAGGTGAGGTCATGAGGATACCGCTGTTCTGATGGTCTCTCACAGATATTGAAACGTTTGCGAAACAGGTGCTGGTATTTTAAGGGGGACGACGAATTAAATTCGGTTTATCGAATTTATGGAAAATTATATTTAGCAGGTGGTGCGAAGTGGATGACATAGATCGCAGAATTCTGAGGTTTCTTCAGAAGGATGGCCGCATCACGAACATTGATCTGTCACGGCAGATTCATCTCAGCCCGGCCGCTACGCTGGAGCGCGTCAAAAAGCTGGAGCAAAATGGGGTAATCCGCGGTTATATGGCCCGTCTGGACCCTGAAACCGTCAATCTTGGGCTACTTGTTTTCATTCAGGTCACGCTGGATCGCACCAGTCCGGATATTTTTGAAGCCTTCTCCAAAGCACTCAAAACCATTCCTCAGGTCAGTGAGTGCTATATGGTTGCGGGCGGGTTCGATTATCTGGTGAAGGCGCGGGTCAAGGATATGACCGCATATCGTAATTTTCTTGGGAAAACCCTGACCCGGCTCCCGGGGGTTCGGCAGACGCATACCTATACCGTCATGGAAGAGGTCAAAGCCGATCCCGAATTGCCGATCTGACGGCTATCTTTTCCCAGGTGGACAAGATGACGGTATGAGGAACGTTACCTTACTCGTGTTCTAACAATGGAGACGCTCCGCCAGATGATGACGCGCCTTTTCCCGGTCTGGGCCATTTTGGTCTCGCTGGCAGCCATCGTGCTTCCCGCGCCGTTCCTGAAACTGTTGCCGGTCATCACACCGCTGCTCGCGTTCATCATGTTTACAATGGGCGTTTCTCTGACAGTGCAGGATTTTTCCCGCATTGCCCGGCGCCCTTATCCTGTTCTGGCGGGGGTAGGATTGCATTATCTCGTCATGCCTTTGGCGGCATGGGGGATTGCGCATCTGCTCGGTATGCCTCCCGGTTTGGCGACAGGCATGGTTCTTGTGGGCTGTGTCTCTAGCGGCACAGCCTCCAATGTGATGATTTTTCTCTCCAAAGGGGACGTAGCGCTGTCCGTCAGTATTAGTGCGCTGTCTACTTTGGTGGGAATTTTTGCAACACCATTACTGACACGGCTGTATGTGTCTGCGGGTGTCTCTGTTGATAGCTGGGGGCTGTTCCGAAGCATCATTACCATGGTTGCGTTACCGGTTTTTGCCGGTGTGATCGTCAATACGCTGTGGCATCGGACCATCCAGCGGATTGAGAGCGCCTTGCCGCCCGTGGCCATGGTGTCCATTTTGCTGATCATTGGTTGCGTCGTCGCGGGCGCCGGTCCCTCCTTGGCTCAAGCAGGCCCCCTTTTGATCCTGGGCGTTATTCTGCATAACGCTATTGGTTTGTTGGGGGGATACTGGGGCGGCAGGCTTCTGGGCTTCGATGAGTCCGTCTGCCGAACGCTTGCGCTTGAAGTCGGGATGCAGAACTCGGCGCTCGCCGCAACGCTGGGCCGTCTTTACTTTTCGCCCCTTGCGGCACTGCCAGGAGCAGTTTTCTCTGTCTGGCACAATGTGTCCGGCTCCGTGCTGGCCGCGTACTGGGCCGCACGGCCTCTCAGTAAGGGCACGTCACGGATCAAGGCACCTTGAGATAATCCTGTATTCGCGGAACCATGAAATCAAGAAAGGCACGCACTCGCGGTGGGCTCTGATGTCCTGCAGGGAAGAGGGCATGAATGTCTTCTTCGTCCTGTATCGTGGCGTCACTCAGAACTTCAACCAAGCGGCCAGTCTTCAGGTCTTCACGGACATGATATTCGCCAAGCCGTGCCAGCCCGACGCCTTGCAGGGCCATACGCCTTACCGTTTCACCGTTATTCGCCAAAAGGGGGCCGTGCACCCGCCGGTCAATCAGCCGCCCTTTCTCCTGAAACGGCCAGACAGGGGTTGTGCGCTGGAAATTGAACCCAAGGCATTGATGGCTGTCTAAATCCGCAACGGTCTGAGGCGTACCGTGGCGTTCAAGATAGGTGGGTGAGGCTACAATCCTGCGTGGTACCGCCCCCAGGTGACGGACAGTGAGACCTGAATCCTGTAGTCGGCCGACACGAAAGGCCACGTCTGTTCGGTCAAGGTAAAGGTCCGTTACGTCGTCAGAAAGTGAGAGATCAATCAGAATATCCGGATAGGCATTCCAAAACGCAGGGAGGAATGGCTCCAGTCCAAGGGTGCCGAACGCAACGGACGCGTTGACCCGGACCGTCCCTCTGGGCTGCATGGTTCCCGTTGTGAGGCTGCGTTCAATATCATCGAGTTCTGCTATCAGGCTGACAGCGCGCGTATAATAGGTCTGTCCTTCCTGCGTTACGGAAAGGCGGCGGGTCGAGCGTTCGATCAGGCGGACACCCAGACGGGCTTCAATTCTGGCAATGAGCTTGCTGACGGTTGACGGCGTCATGACCAGCAGCCGGGCGGCTTCTGAGAAACTACCGCTTTCGACTACCCGTAGGAAAACCTGCATTTCGCCAACGCGATTGTCCATCTCGATCCCATCTATGAACGGGTTGCAGGGACTCTGTTCAAAGCGCGCAAATTTTCAGGCGCGCTTGACGCCAACTGGGGATTGCCACCTGCTTGAACAGGGCGGCTAGAAATGTCCTTCGCTATGAAACGGATTAAGACATTTCTAAAATATATCTTTTAAAATCAGACATCAGGCGGATTTTTTTGGGAGCCGCCTGAACCTGAAGTTTAGTGAGCCGAACGAATGTCGTTGCTCTTTTCACGGATAGCCCGGAACTCGGAGCCACCTTTCCACGTCGGCCAATCATGCGAGAAGGCCGCATTATATCCGACCTGGCGGACAACATCGACGTCCTGCGCCGCACCTTGGACGTCCCAGTCAGGGCTCCAGGCATCGCAGGCCTGATGATAGCAGGCCATATATGCCGTCAGCCATTTGCTGCCCGCGGCTGTTCCACCCTTAAGAAGATCGAACGGGCCAGCCATATCCATAACCGCGAGAACGGGCACGCCAGCCCGGGCGAAAGGCAGATGGTCCGCACGGTAAAAGGCTCCGCGCTCTGGCATGGCTTCCGGCTGGGTTATACGGCCCTGTTTAAGGGCTGCGGCTGCGAAGTCATCCTGCAGGGTGTCCTGTCCAGCGCCGATAATGAAGGCATTATGAGCTGGGCCTGCCATCTGAAGCACATCCATGGTCAGGTTAGCCGCAGTCTTGTCCAGCGGTGCCAGCGGATGGGCGACATACCAGCTCGATCCCAGAAGGCCGCGCTCTTCACCAGTCCAAGAAGCAAAACTGACAGTCCGTTTTGGCTTTGGCCCCTTCTTGAAAGCCCGTGCGATTTCCAAAACCGCTGCAATACCAGAGCCGTCGTCAATCGCTCCGCGCCGAATAACGGTCTTGCCTGCGGCATCGGTGCTTTTGCCAAACGCATCCCAGTGCGCGCCGAACATTACAGTTTCGTCGGGATAATCCGTACCCGTGATCTTGCCGATGACGTTCTGGCTCTGGAGGTGATCGACCTTGACCGGCATGTCCACTGAAAGCGTCGTGTCATGAATATTGACCGGATGGAAATCCGGCGAACGTGCCTGACGACGCAGACGGTTAAGATCCAGCCCGGCGCGGGCAAACAATGTTTTGGCTGCATTGCCTTCGATCCAGCCGATCATCGGTACGGACTTCAGGTCCTTATCGTCGTGAAGAATGTCATACTCTTCACCCTGAGGTGCGACGACCGTGCTCCAGGGATAGGATGCGCCCGGAGTATCATGAATGATCAGCGCTCCGGCTGCACCGCGACGGGCGGCTTCCTCGAACTTGTAGGTCCAGCGGCCATAATACGTCATGGTCTTGCCACCAAAGCGGCCAGCAACAGGCTCTTCCGGTCCAGCATCGAAATCAGGATCATTCACCAGGAAGACCGCAATCTTGCCGTGCAGATCAACCTGCTTGAAGTCATTCCAGCGACGTTCCGGCGCCGTCACACCATAGCCCACGAAGACCAGAGGGACGTTTGACAGCTGAAGGCGCTCGATCGGCTGGAGCGTCGACATGACGATATCTGTCAGCTGATGAAGCGGCAGAGCAGCCTGCCCCCGTGTCTTGATCGTCGCGATCGCTTTCGGATCAGGGCGGGTACGGATCATGGGGACATTCTGCGTCCATCCACCATTTTCGCCGCCAGGTTCCAGTCCAAGCTTCTGATACTGATCAATCAGCCACTTGACCGTGACGGCCTCACCTGGGGTGCCAGGGGCACGTCCCTCAAATGAGTCCGAAGCCAGAACCCGCATTGTCTCCGACATCCGAGCCGGGTCGATAGGGCCGGAGGCGCCTGCGTCAGATGCTGCATGGGCCACGGAAACGCCGATTGCGAGCGGAGCTATCGCGAAAGCGGCAAGAGCGGTAGCCAATTTCAGGCGGTTTCGAAGGGAAGATTTGTGCATCATGTCCTCAGTCTTTGTCATAACGCGTGTCTGACGAAATGAGGCATACCTTACACATCGGATTGCTGATCAGGAAATGGCATAAAATCATCGGGCTGGCTGGTTGACGGAAAACGCGTGGCACCCCCATTTACGATTAATGACCACTCTCACCATTCCGGTTCTCCTGTCCCGCCATCCTCCCGTTGAGGGGAGTGAAGGCCTTTGTTACGGGCGACAGGAAATGGAACTCAGAGCGGGGTGGGAGGCCCAGGCCGCTGGTCTGCTGACCCTTGCAAGGGGCGCCGGCTGTTCCGTTATCTACACGTCACCATCGGCCCGGTGTCTGTCTGTCGCGCGAAGACTTGAGGCGCAGACCGGGTGGCCGCTGCGTTTGGATGACCGGTTACTGGAGCTAAATTTTGGCCAGTGGGAAGGGCTATCCTGGAATGTTGTGCCGCGTGTGGCTCTCGATAGCTGGGCCGAAGATCCTGAAGGGTTTTCTCCCCCAAAAGGTGAAAGTGGGCGAGCGCTGCAGGAGCGTGTGCAGTCTTTCTGGGCAGACCTCATTCAGGCCGGAGAGGCCGCGTTAGTCATTTCGCACGGCGGCCCACTTCGTCTTCTTGATGGGCTTGCCAAAGGAGAGAGGGTCAACCTGCTAGCACCTTCAATGCCGCAGGGCAGCAGCAGGCTCCATTACGTCAGCGTTTGATCCACTCACGTCGGTCCGGGTTTCTTGTTTCCCAGCCCATGCGCTCCAGTTCTGGCGTTTTGGCATGGGCTGCAGGATATCCGATGCAAAGATACGCGATAAGGTTCCATCCCGGCTCGGCATCAAGAAGGTCTGACACGTGCTCGGGCTCAAGAATGGAGACCCAGCCCAGCCCAACACCAGCCGCTGTTGCGGCCAGCCAGAACGTATGGATGGCCATCACAGCGGACCACGTCGTTGTTTCGGGCATGGTCGCACGTCCAAGACCATGTCCCTGGTCCGGAAATGTTTCGCAGAAGACCGCGACATGATGCGGGGCATCATCTAATCCGGCCAGTTTGAGCGTTGCATAGGATGCTGCTTGTTCGCCTTCATATCCCTGAAGAGCTTCCCGGTTGCAGGTTTCAAAGCTCTTCCGAACGGCTGCTTTTCGCTCTGGGTTTTCAACGAGCACGAAGCGCCAGGGCTCACTCAAACCAACGGAAGGCGCCAGGGTCGATGCATGCAGGAGATCATCGAGCACTGATGCGGGCAGAGGATCACGTTGGAAATGTCGCGCATCCCGGCGCCATGTGAAAAGGCGCTCCAGATCTTTTCTGAAATCGTCTGAAAAGGCTGGTACCGTCATGGTTTATCCGTTGCGTGCAAGAGATTCGTCGGCGCCCGCCATCAGGACACGGGATGCCAGAGGCCCGAAGAGCAGTCCGATCGTAGCCCATAGAACGATCTGCATCCCCAAGGCTGCTTCCCGGAAACGCCAGAGCACTGTTGCCGGGAAATCTGTTGGAACTTCATTGATATCAGGCATACCAGCTTGTACGGCGGCCACCAGAATGATGAAGACACCGAGAGAGGCTAGCACACCGTTCCAGTGGCCCAGGCGCCGGATGAGTGGTCGGCTGACCATATAGGATGCCGCTGCCGAGCAAAGCGATAAAGCGATCATGCCGAAATAGGCGCCCGTTCGTAGGCCGATGGTGGATGGAAGGCCAACAGCAGGCGGATTGGGAGGATATTTCAGGTCTGGCACCAGCACGAACACAACGAATGCTGCGGCTGCCAGAAGTGCAGATAAGGCTCGCGGTGAAAAGCGTCCCACCCGACCGTAAGCAAACGCAAAAACGGTTGCAAAAATGCCGCCGTAAGCCGCGCCATACATAACGGCTGCTGTCAGAAGGCCGAAAGAGGCCTGAACGCCGCGGCTGATAATTTCCGGTTCAGGCGGCTCGCCAGCAGCGAGGTCTTTCGCGCTCTCGAATGCAATCGCAAGATTGACCTGCGGCTCTCCAAAAAAACGCGCAAACACGAACGCAAGCAATGCGGCAGCAATCCCGGCAATCATGCCGCGGCTCAAAAGACGACCTGTCATGAAACTATGCTGCGTTTAGTGGCAGGGGAAGCCGAGAAGATGGCGCCCATCATGAACAAATTCATGGACCGCATGCCCTGAAATCAGAGACGTCGCGCCTTGTTCTGCACCAACAAAATAAAGCAGCAGAAGGCTGAGAACGACCGTGAAGGCAGCCCATGGAAGGAGCGTGCGGATCGGCAGCGCAATCGGCGCGGCGATGCTGGCGGGCAGATGGGACGGGGAAAGGCTCTGGCTCATAATAGGCTCCGCTGGAAAAGCGCGTTCTGCGGTGGAAAATTGATAAAGGAGGTCTGGCTTCGCAACGTGATTTCACGAGCATTACAGTGGCGCGACCGCACCGGATTTGCGCCGGCTTCTCCCTGCTTCCGCTAGGAGAGAGGATGTAGCGTTTCGTGAGAAAGTGTCAACTTTTCCATGCTGAGGCCAGCACTGTCAGGAGAACGCACTCGGCAAAACTGGCCGTTGCTCCCAGCACGTCTCCTGTATATCCGCCGAGTAGTTTTCGGGCGACGGCGCGAACTCCAAGCATCGTGCACAGTGCGGCAAGAAGAGTTTGGAGGCCCAGTTGTGCGGGAAGGCAAATCACCGTCACGCAAAAGCCGGAAAACAACGTGCCCAGCAGCTGGTCCCGCGTCAGACTGGAGAGCTGCTTTGCCAGCCCGTTGTCACGCGCAGGCTGTGTGATGAACGTCAGGAGTGGGAGTACTGTGCGGGAGAGCGCTCCCGTCGCAGCCATTGCCGGCAAGATCATTGAAGGAGGCAGCGCTGCTAACGTCGTAACGCGGACGATTAAGCTGATGCCCAAAGCTAACCCCCCATAGCTGCCGATACGACTATCGCGCATGATGGTCAGGCGCTTCTCAGGAGTATGGCCGCCACCACATCCGTCCGCCATATCCGCCAGTCCGTCTTCGTGCAGGCCTCCGGTTAAGAGAACTTGTAGGCCGACGCTCCAGGCTGCCGCTACCAGAGGGGGAACACTCAAGGCGCTCAGCAGCAAGAACATTGATGCGCTGAGAATACCGACAAGCGCCCCAATTAGGGGCCAGCACCAGACAGACCGCGCCAGAGACCAGTCCTGTCCGCTGACGCGCAGCCATCCCAAGGGAAGGCGGGTCAGCAGGCCTGCACCACAGGCGATGTCTTCTCGAATGGTGCGCCAAAGCCTCATTGAATGGAGACGTCTGATTGGGAAACCGCAGCCTCTGCGAACGTCGCCATACCGTTGTGGCAGGCCAATGCTGCTCTGAGGACGGGAATGGCAACCGCAGACCCAGATCCCTCTCCGAGGCGCAAGCCCAGGTCCAGTATTGGTTTCAGCCTGAGGGCATCTGCCAGCCTGCGGTGACCAGCTTCAGCGGAACAATGCGAGAGCTTTGTGTGGTCGAGTGCTGAGGCAGTCAGTTTGATCAATGGCAGCACGGCTGCGGTACAGACGAAGCCGTCAAGCAGAACCGGGATACGATGGTGTCTGGCGGCCAGAACACTTCCCAATATGGCGGCCAGTTCGTAACCACCCAGACAACGTGCGGTATCCAAGGGGTCGCTAAGTGACGCCGCGTGCATACACAGGGCCTCATCAATAACAGAAGCCTTGAGGTTAACGCCCGCCTGATCGAGACCCGTTCCACGTCCTGCCCAGTCCGCGCCAGTGCCTCCTAGAAGGGCAGCACAGAGTGCGGCGGAAGGGGTTGTGTTGCCGATGCCCATTTCGCCTGGGCAGAACAGATCCAGCATGGGGGATACAGCGGTGTATCCGACCGAGACCGCATCAAGGAACTCCTCTTCGCTCATAGCTGGGAACGCTGTGAAATCTGCCGTGGCCGTTAGGTTTCGGACGGGAACAACAGCAAGGTCCGCACCAGCATTTCGGGCAAGCTGGTTGATTGCTGCGCCGCCACGCTGGAAATTCGACACCATCTGGGCCGTAACATCCGAAGGCCACGGAGATACGCCCCGGCGGACCACACCATGATTCCCTGCGAAAATCGTTATCTGAACGTGCTCTAGCGTTGGTTTCTGATGGCCCTGCCATTCACCGAGCCAAATGGATAGCTCTTCCAACCGCCCGAGGCTGCCGGGAGGTTTGGTCAGAGTTGCGTCTCGCTCCGCTATCAGGGCGGCGACTTTTGGGTCGGGGTCTGGAAGTGACAGGCAGGCAGTGCGAAGTTCTGCAATGCTGGCGAAAGGAGGCTGACAGAACGAGGGCATGATGTGCGATGGCATGACAGGTCTTTTGTGCTGTTATCAGGGACCATGCAAGAAGAAGGCGCAGGAGACATTGTGGCACAGACCACCACTCAAACAGGACTGCCGAATGTGTCACTGGTCCTCGGGGGCGCCAGGTCAGGAAAAAGCAGGATCGCTGAGGCAATCATCACTGGTCTTCCGGCCCCTTGGGTTTACCTCGCGACCGGTCGGGCTTTTGATGAGGAAATGCAGGCCAGGATAGATTTGCACCGTACCACCCGTGGGAACAAAGGGTGGCATACAGTTGAAGAGCCATTTGATATCGCTGGTGTCTTACAGGTCGAGCAGGGCGCACCGGTCCTGGTTGATTGCCTGACTTTATGGCTGACAAATCTCATTCTGGAAGACCGTAATATACACGCCGCGACGAAAGACCTTCTCGAGGCGTTGCAAGCACGGAAAGGCCGGACCGTTCTTGTGGGCAACGAGGTAGGGCTCGGAATTGTCCCGGACAATGCCCTGGCTCGTCGTTTTCGCGATGAAGCGGGTCTTCTTCATCAGAAGATCGCCGCAGTCGCCGGAGAAGTACTGTTTGTGGCGGCGGGTTTGTCTTTGAAAATGAAATGAGCCCATTTCCCGGGCTTTGACACGCTTTCATCCCAGAGATAGGAGAGGGTTTGATGGTTCCTCTGGGAAGAGGATGAAAAGGGAAGCTGGTGCGGCCTTAGAAGTAGGTCAAACCCGGCACTGCCCCCGCAACTGTGGACGGTTTTCTGTCCTGCCAGTCTTTCTTTCAGGAAAGGCAGCCACTGGATTTCGATCTGGGAAGGCCCGGTGGGAGAGGAGGTGCTAATGGCGCCTCAGCCGTGAGTCAGGAGACCTGCCATCTGAGCCAAGTGTCATGATCCGGCGGGGTGCCCGGACTGTGAGGGCGCGCCATCATGTGCGTGTCACTTTCGCGATTGCGAAGGCCTTTCATCGCGCCTTTTGTTATGCCGTTGTGGCTGCAAGAGAGACGAAACCATGGCAGATACCCTGCCTTATGCTGAAGCGGGCCAGTCATCCGTTTCGCCAGTTTTCCATGTCTGTGTGACGTGTCGTCGCAGTCTACCGGTTGGGAATGACCCTGTTCAGGGGCGGCAGCTCTACGATGCCTTGCTTGACCAGGCTGCTGAAGGCGATTTCAGCGTCCAGCCCGTTGAATGTATGGCAGCCTGTAGCCGAGGCTGTATTGCCACGCTTTCCATGCCGGAAAAATGGACTTTTGTTTTAGGTGAGCTTGGTCCGGAAAAGCTGTCTGACCTGCTGGCTTACCTTCAGCTTTACCGAGCATCGAAAACCGGAACAGTGATGCCGTCAAAGCGACCCGCATCGCTTTCTGATATGGTTATCGCCCGTCTTCCATCTTCTTTGTCTGCTTCACAGGAACTTTCATGATGTCCCAGACTGTTTCAGGCTCCGGTCGCAAGATTCCGGTTACGATCATCACGGGTTTTCTGGGGGCAGGGAAAACAACCCTTCTGCGAAATCTTCTCGCGCAGGCTGACGGACGCCGTATTGCGATCGTTGTTAACGAGTTCGGTTCACTTGGGATCGACGGAGAAATTCTACGGTCCTGCGGGATCGAAGGATGTGCTGACGAGGATATCGTCGAGCTCACCAACGGATGCCTCTGCTGCACGGTTGCAGACGACTTCATTCCGACCATGGAGGCTCTGATCGATCGTCCTGATCCGCCAGAGCACATCGTGATCGAGACATCTGGCCTTGCGCTGCCCAAGCCTCTTCTCAAGGCATTCAGTTGGCCCGGGATCCGTACCCGCATGACCGTTGATGGTGTGATTACGCTGGTGGACGCACCTGCTGTCGCCGCGGGTCGCTTTGCGGACGATCCGGAAGCCGTTGCCGCACAGCAGGCTGCCGACCCTTCGCTGGATCATGATAATCCATTGGCTGAAGTCTATGAAGATCAGTTGAATGCGGCGGATCTGATTGTTCTGAACAAGACTGATCTTTTGGACGAAGCCGGGATTGATGCGGTTGAAAAGGGCATTACGGAGGCTGTGCCGCGGAAAGTTATTACGCTGCGCGCAGTAGAGGGACGCCTGGACCCCGCTGTTCTGCTGGGGATTGGTGCCGGTGCCGAAGACGATCTCCAGGCTCGTCCGTCCAATCATGATGGCGCAGATGACCACGAACATGATGACTTCGAGAGTTTCGTCGTGGTCCTTCCAGAGCAGAAAAGTGCTGAAGCATTACTCAAGCGCTTGAGTGAGGTTGCGGGGCAATTCGATATCCTCCGTATGAAAGGCTTTGCAGCCGTGCAGGGCAAGAAAATGCGATTGGCCGTGCAGGGTGTCGGAACCCGTTTCCGTCATGAATTTGATGTGCCTCTCGCAGATGCAGGCCGGGACGGGCGTCTCGTCGTAATTGGCCAGACAGGCCTGGATCGCGCAGCCATCGAAGCCGCACTGCTGGCGGACTGACCTGATGCATCTGCTTGTCCGGGAACGACACGGAATAGACGATCAGGACGTGGCCGAGGATCTCGGTCATGCGCCTGCTGATGTCGTGTTTCTGTCCTTCTCGGATAGCGATCTTCTGGCGCTTGAGCGGGCCTATTCCCGTTTGAATGAGCAGGCCCCGACCGGCGCAGGTTTTTCGCTGCGACTGGTTAGTCTTGCTCGCCTCAGACACCCCATGTCGGTCGATTTATACGTTGAGCAGACCATAGCATCGTCCCGCTGCGTCATCGCACGGCTTCTGGGTGGCGTGGATTACTGGCGCTATGGGGCGGAAGAACTCCAGAATTTTTGTGGCAGGAACAGCACTCCCTTGGCTCTGTTGCCCGGAGATGCCCGTCAGGATGCACGGCTTGAAGAGTGGTCCAGCATCGAAGCAGAAAAGCATTCCAGACTCACGGGGTTTTTGAGGGAAGGTGGTCCTGAGAATGTGCATCGTGCCCTTTTGCTCATGGCTCATCTTGCCGGACACGGAGATGACGTCTCAGGACAACCCGCAGCGCTTCCCCCAGCTGGAATTTATCGCCAGACGACTGCGGATTTTCCTTTAAGAGCCACAATTGTTTTCTACCGTGCTCACCTTCTGGCTGCCGATACAGCTGCTATTGACGGTCTTGCGGATGAACTGGAAAAGTCCGGGGTCGCGACAGATGTTCTATATGTCGCATCGCTGAAGAACCCGGATGTTGCCGAGTGGATTCAAAGCCGCCTGATTGAAACTCCGCCAGACATTATTCTGAACGCGACCTTCTTTTCTGCACGCGGAAAAGAGGGGGCATCTCCTCTTGATGTTGCTGCTGTTCCGGTTCTTCAGGTTTTGCAGCCTGGTGTGACAGCATCGGCATGGGCTGAGAGCGGGCGCGGTTTATCGCAATCCGACCTCGCGATGCAGGTCGTTTTGCCAGAACTTGATGGGCGAATTTCTTCGTCTCCGATCTCCTTCAAATCCGAAACAGTTCCGGGAGATGCGGCAAGGCATATGCCCTTTCAACCGGGTATTGCCGCTGCTGCAGAGCAAGCTCTCGCATGGGCAAGGCTCAAGAAAACACCTCCGCGCGAGAAGCGTCTTGCGATTGTTCTTTCTGATTATCCCGGTGCGGATGGACAGACTGCACACGCCGTCGGGTTAGATACTTTTGCCAGCCTTGAATCCATCCTGAAAGCCGTGAAACAGGCAGGGTATGACTGTGGAGATGCGAAAAGTCCCACCAGCAGGGCGTTGGTGGGAGCTTTGTGTGAAGACCTGCCACAGCCCTGTTTGTCTCTGAACGATTATAACGAGCTGTTTGCGCGCTTGCCCGTCCCCTTCCGGGACGCTGTGACCCAGAGTTGGGGATCCTCTGCGGAAGATCCTGCCGTTCAGGACGGTTCATTCTGTCTTAAATTCGTGGCGCTTGGTAATGTTGTAGTCGCTGTCCAGCACGATCGTGGCAGCGCGCAGGACCGTAAAGCCCAGTACCACGACCCTGATACACCCCCACGCCACGCCTATATCGCGTTCCACCTCTGGCTACGTCATGTCTGCCAGACAGATGCCATGGTTCATCTTGGAACGCATGGCACACTCGAATGGCTGCCTGGCAAAGCTGTGGCGCTTTCCAATCAGTGCGCTCCCGCCGTTCTTCGCGGCGCTTTGCCGGTTTTGTATCCCTTTATCGTCAACAATCCGGGAGAAGCAGCTTCGGCGAAACGTCGTCTCGGCGCAGTCACCATCGGACATATGACACCGCCTGTTATGAAGGCCGGACTTGATCCGGACATGGCAGAGCTGGAACAACTGATCGATGAGTTTGCAGAGGCAGATGGTCTGGACAGGCGTCGTGGCGCCATTCTGAAGCGTGATATTCTGGACCGAGCAACGCGCATGGGACTTCTGAGCGAAAGTGGAGTCAAAGCGGGCGAAGGTGACGAAGCAGAGGCTCTGGCGCGGCTGGATGCTTATCTCTGTGATGTGAAGGACCTTCAGATCCGTGATGGTCTGCATGTTTTTGGTCAAGTAGCACCGCATGCCGAGAAATTGGCCGAAATGGTGTCTTCTGTAGCAAAGGCGCCCCAGCAATCGGTTTCTACTCTGATCGAAGCCAGCGCAGATGCGGAAATGAAGGCACTTCTGGCTGGGCTGGAAGGACGGTTCATTCAACCCGGGCCGTCTGGTGCTCCGACACGTGGGCGAGTGGACGTTCTGCCGACCGGGCGCAATCTTTTCACGCTTGACCCGAGAGCTGTTCCCACGGCTTCTGCGGTAGAGCTTGCCCGAACGCAGGCAAAGCAGATCCTGCTGTGTCATTTGCAGAACGAGGGCGAGCCGCTTCAAACCATCGTTATAGATCTATGGGGTTCCTCCACCCTGCGCACGGGAGGAGAGGATCTGGCACTGGCTCTGATCCTGATGGGAGTAAACCCCACGTGGGATGCGTCGAGCGGTCGGGTATCAGGATTTGAAATTACACCGCTGGCTGTTCTCGATCGTCCGCGTGTCGATGTGACACTTCGAATTTCAGGATTGTTCCGGGATGCTTTTCCGGCACAGATTTCTCTTTTCGATCAGGTGGTTGAAGCTGTTTCCTGTTTGGAGGAAGGCGAGGAATGGAACCCGTTGTCTGCCCGTATGAGAAATCTGGAAGGTGAGGCTCGAAAAATTGCTGGAGCGCGGATTTTTGGCGCAGCGCCCGGTACGTACGGGACAGGCATTGAAGATGCTCTCACGCGGAGTAACTGGGAAGACCAATCTGAACTCGGTCAGTCTTATCTGGACGACAACGACTGGATGTACGGTGGTGGTCGTGACGGGACACGGAGCAGCGTAGCATTGGCCCAAAATCTGGCACGGGCAGATGCAATCCTGCATGTGCAGGACCATGCAGAGACGGATATTCTCGAAAGTCCGGATTTTGCTGCTCATGAGGGTGGGCTTGCAGCGGCGGCGGCTCTGCTAGGGGCCGATCCCGTCCTTTGGCATGGCGATACGTCCCGTGCGGACGCGCCCCGTCTTCGGAGAGTTGAAGACGAAGTGAAGCGCATAGTTCGAGGGCGTCTGGCCAATCCCCGTTGGCTGGCAGGGATGCAGCGGCATGACTATCGGGGAGGTGCAGAAATTGCCCGGGGACTGGACGCCCTCTGCGCTTTTGCCGCGACCCTTTCTGTTCGGTTTGACCAACAGTTTGACTTGGTATTTGCCGCAACGCTTGGCGATGACACCTGTGATGCGTTCCTGAAAAGCGCTAACCCTCAGGCACGTCAGGCAATGCGCACGCGGTTCCAGGATATGATCCGTCGAGGCCTCTGGCACCCGCGCCTGAATAGCGTCTCTGCGATGTTGGAGAGTGGGAGCAAATGACAATTCCCCCCCTTGTTCGCGGCTGGTGTCCGGATATGTTCGCGCCGATGGAAGCGCGAGATGGATTTCTGGTCCGTATCCGTTCCCCGCTCGGTGGTTTTGAGGGGCCACAAGTGCTGGCGATTGCAGATCTGGCACGACGTTTCGGAAACGGCGTTGTTGAACTGACCAATCGTGGCAACGTGCAGTTGCGAGGATTTTCTTCGACGAGTGCAAAACTCGCGCTAGAAAGCGCACTTGCGGAGGGGCTTGTAGATCCTGATCCAGCGAAAGAGCGCCGAAGGGCCATTCTGGTTTCACCTCTTGCTGGCTTGGATCCTGCATGCAATCCGGAAACGTTGGACGTCGCGCAGTCGCTTCAGACGGCGCTTCTTGAAGAGAACGCATTGTCGGCGCTGAGCGGCAAGTTTGGTTGGGCCGTTGATGGTGGCGGGTATGTTCCAGAAGGAGCGTTATCAGCGGATATTGCGCTTCAGTCCCGCCCGGATGGATGGTCAGTTGTTTGTGGTGCCATGGAGACCGGAGTGCTTGATAACGCTGCAGCTGTCAGAGCAGTCGTGGTGATCTCCCGGGTGTGTGCAGAAAATTCTGACCTTGGCCGACCATCGCGAGACACAGCAACCGCAGCCTTCGTTTTTGCGAAGGCCGGGCTAGAGGGAATTCCGTGCAAACGGCAGGGTACTCGTCCGGTATCTCTCATAGGGCCACTGCCGGGGCAAGTCATGGGTGTTGGCCTGCCATTCGGCCGATGCCATGTCAAAGACTTTGAGGTTCTTGCCGAACGTACAGGAACTGCAAGTCTGCGGGTAACGCCGTGGCGTAGTGTACTCCTGCCGCAGCAGGACGGCACATGGCCCGGCTTCATCACCAGTTCGGTAGATCCATTGTTGCGAGTGGAAGCCTGTATTGGCCGTTCCGGGTGTGCGAAAGCCACCGCAGATGTTGTCGAGACAGCCTTGGCTCTGGCATCTGATGTGCCGCCGGGCTGTGTGCTGCATGTTTCAGGCTGCATAAAGGGGTGCGCGCATCCCCGTGCGGCAGATATGACGCTTGTTGCTGATAACGGGCATTATGAGGTTGTGCGCAATGGGTGCACAACAGACACGCCATCATGGCACGACAGGGATATTCCGCAGATACGGACCCTGTTGCGTCATGAATTGAAGGAGACACAGGTTTGAGCGCCGGACCCTCTTCCTACGACTATATTCGGGATGGCGCGGCCATTTATGCCCGGTCCTTCGCAACGATCCGTGCAGAGGCCGATCTGTCGGGTTTTACCTCTGAACAGTCCAAGATTGCAGTGCGCATTATCCATGCATGCGGAATGGTGGAGGTCGCAGGATCAGTCGCCATGACGTCTGATCTTGTCAGCAAAGCGCGTGCAGCGTTGCAGGCGGGTAAGCCAATCCTGTGTGATTCCGAGATGGTCGCCCATGGTGTTACGCGCGCCCGGTTGCCAGCCAATAATGCCGTTATCTGCACGTTGCGCGATGAACGGACGCCAGATCTTGCCAGACAAATTGGCAATACGCGCTCTGCCGCAGCTCTTGATCTTTGGGGCGATCAGATTGAAGGAGCTGTTGTAGCGATCGGGAATGCCCCGACAGCGCTTTTTCATCTTCTTGAGCTCATTGATGCAGGTGGCCCGCGCCCCGCGGCAATTATCGGTATGCCTGTTGGTTTTGTGGGAGCCGCAGAGTCCAAGGATGCTCTGGCGGCTCGCTCTGACCTTGCGCATGTCATCGTACGTGGTCGACTGGGCGGAAGCGCCATGGCTGCCGCGGCCCTGAACGCCCTTGCCAGCGAGGCAGAATGACAGCTGCAACAGTTTACGTCGTCGGCGTAGGGCCGGGTGATCCGGAACTTATGACGCTCAAGGCAGCGCGGGTCATTTCAACAGCTCCCGTCATCGCCTATTTCTGCCGTCATGACAAAATGGGTCATGCGCGGAAAATCGCTGACACGCATATTACGCCGGGCACGAAAGAGCTGCGTTTTGCGTATCCCTTTACGACGGAGCGCCTCGTTAATGACCCGTCCTATCATCCTGATATGTCGTCGTTTTACGATGAGTGTGCGAAGCAGATTGCGGTCGAAATAGAAGCTGGCCGAAGCGTTGCTCTTCTTTGTGAGGGTGACCCGTTTTTGTATGGCTCCGCCATGTATGTGTTTGATCGGCTTGAGACCGTCGGACCCTGCGAAGTCATTCCCGGAATCACAGGAATGAGTGGATGCTGGACGCAGGCGGCACTCCCCATGACGCATGGTGATGATGTCTTGTGCGTTCTGCCTGCCACTATGTCGGAAGATGATCTGGCTCAGTGGCTGAAGCAGGCTGATGCAGCCGTTGTGATGAAACTGGGACGCAATCTTCCAAAGCTTCGCACAGCGCTGGAACGTGCGGGTCGATTGCAGGATGCCGTTTATGTGGAGCGGGGGACGCAGGAAGAGGCTCGTGTTCTGCCGTTGAATGACATGGAGGGTGCGGCTCCTTATTTCTCTCTGGCGTTGTTGCCAGGGCGCCGGGGTGTCCGGTGAGCCAGATCTTCGTCATTGGTCTCGGGCCGGGAAAGCCCAGCCAGCGAACGCCTGAGGCTGAAGAGGCACTTGCTCAGGCAACAGACGTTATAGGATATGGCCCATACGTGGATCGTGTGGATCTGCCAGCTCATATTACTCGCCACCCATCGGATAACCGTGTCGAACTGGATCGCGCTCGCCATGCCCTCGAACTTGCGGAGCAGGGGCGTTGTGTGGCGATCGTGTCAGGCGGAGATGCGGGCGTGTTTGGCATGGCAAGCGCCCTGTTTGAAGCCATCGATCACGAACCAGATCGATGGAGTGGTATGAATGTCACTGTCATTCCCGGTGTTTCCGCCGTTCTGGCTGCCGCAGCCCGTATTGGCGCGCCCCTCGGAGGCGATTTTTGCGTCATGTCTTTGTCAGATAATCTCAAGCCTTGGGAAACAGTCTGCCGGCGTCTGACGTTGGCCGCGCAGGCGGGCTTCGTGATTGCGCTCTACAACCCCCGTTCAAAGGCACGTCCCTGGCAGTTGGGCGAGGCTTTCGAAGTGCTGCGTCAGGAGTTATCTGAAACGGTGCCTGTTGCCTTTGCAAGGGCTATTGGAAGAGCCGATGAAAGGCTGCACCTGACGGATCTGAGCCATGCTGATCCCGAACTGGTGGATATGAGTACACTTGTCCTGATCGGGACCACTCTTACACATCGCATCGAGCGGCCGGATGGACAGGCATGGCTTTACACGTCGCGGTCTGTGCCCGCGTGATAATGGCGCTCCAACCAGTCCAGCGCGTCTTCGACCGTCGTGACACTCTCCACTGGCGGCAGCGTCGGGCGGTTAATCATGATAACGGGCAATTTCAACGCTCTGGCGGCAATCAGCTTGGCGGCCGTCGCATCAGCTCCAGCATTCTTGGTGACGAGAACCTGCACCGCATGGTCTCTCATAAGTGCGATTTCTCTGTCCACCGTGAACGGAGGGCGGGCAAGCAGAAGCGTGACGTTAGGCGGCAGGGACAAGGGATCAGGCTGGTCGATACTGCGCAGAATGTAGTGATGATGCGGAGCCTTCTGGAACGGCAGCAGGTCCTTGCGGCCCGTCGTCAGAAAGACAGTGCGCGCGGCCGCCCCCAGCGCTTCTACAGCGGCATCAATACTGGGAACGAACGTCCATTGATCGTCAAGCTGGGCTTTCCAGCTAGGGCGGTCTATCCGAAGCAGAGGACGGCCCATTCGTACACATGCCGTCACGGCGTGTCGGCTCATTTGTGCGGCGAACGGATGAGTCGCGTCCACCACTGCATCAATGTTCTCTGTAGCCAGGAACGTTTCCAGCCCCGGAATGCCGCCAAATCCGCCAATGCGCACAGGGATTCCGGGAAGAATTGGATTTTTCGTCACGCCAGCAAGAGAAAAGACGGGCTCGAAATCTTTTCTTTCCGCGAGACATTGCGCCAGTTGGTTGGCTTGTGTCGTGCCTCCAAGGATCAGAACGCGCATGGACTTGGTTCCTGTGCCGGAGCAGGCCGATGAAGACCCCATGGCTGAGCGTTATCGGAATTGGCGAGGATGGTGTCGAGGGGCTTTCGTCTCTCGCACGTCAGATCGTTCTTCAGGCCGAGTTTGTGATGGGCGGTGAAAGGCATCTTGAATTGGCTGCGAGTTTGATCTCCGGGCAAGCTGAACCTTGGGGTTCACCGTTTTCATCTGGAGTGCGCCGTGTTCTTGAACGGCGCGGACAGCCCGTCACCGTCCTCGCATCCGGAGACCCGTTCTGCTTTGGTGTCGGAAGCACACTTGCACGCCATATTCCGCCAGAGGAAATGCTCTGTGTGCCCGCGCCGTCTTCAATATCCTGGGCCTGCGGGCGCCTTGGATGGGCTGAACAGGACGCGCGTGTCGTGTCGCTCTGTGGGCGCCCGATTGAGACACTGGTTCCGTACCTTCAGCGGGCTATGCGGCTGATTGTTTTGTCAGAAGACGGTAACACGCCGAGAAAAGTCAGTCAGTTTTTGACTGGGCGAGGCTTTGGGCCCTCTCGCATTCATGTCATGGAGCGGGTAGGTGGCCCCAATGAGCGGTCGCGTGTAATCGTGGCTTCGGACGGTCTCGAAGATGTCGATCCGCTGAACCTTATGGGAATTGAAATCGAAGCGGCTTCAGGGGCGAAGATGATCCCCCTTTCCAGTGGTTTAGAGGACGATCTGTTTGAGCATGACGGGCAGATTACCAAGCGTGAAATTCGTGCGGTTACGCTTTCAACATTAGCCCCGCATCCCGGAGAACTCCTTTGGGACATTGGTGGCGGGGCCGGGTCTGTGGCTATTGAGTGGATGCTTCGTCATCCCGCCAATCGGGCCATCGTCATTGAGAAAAATCCACTGCGGGCGGCGAGAATAGCGAGAAATGCCCTGAAACTGGGTGTGCCGGGACTAAAGATTGTGGAAGGCACGGCGCCTGATGCTTTGCCTGAACTTGAAAGACCAGACGTCGTTTTCATAGGCGGAGGGTTGGCACAAGTGGATATTTTCATGCAGGCGAGAGCCGCACTTCCCGTTGGCGGACGTCTTGTCGCCAATGCCGTAACTCTGGAAGGGGAAGCGGTTCTATCCGCTCAATATACGCGCTATGGCGGGACGCTAACGCGGATCGGTATTGAACGGCTTGATGTTGTCGGTGGGCTGCATGCTTTCCGGCCCGCCATGCGCGTAACGCAATATGCGACAGTAATTTCTGAGGATAGGTTATGATCGTCGCGGGTATTGGCTGTCGACCAAAAGTGGACGAACAATCCCTGCTGGACCTCATCATGCGGGTGACATCTGGCCGCAGGTTCGATCGGCTTGCTGCTCCGGAGTTCAGAAAAGCGGAGCCAGCTATTCCAGAGCTGGCAAAACGTTTGAATGTTGAGCTTGTGTGGATTGATACGGAAAGCCTGACAGAGCGTCAGGTAGAGTGCGAAACCCATTCCGCAATTGCTTTTGAAAAGACAGGATTCAGTTCTGTGGCGGAGGCTTGCGCGCTGGCTGGTGCCGGGCCAAAAAGTCGTTTGATCATTATGCGGCAGAGTGGAAAAGACGTAACCTGTGCTCTTGCGCAGTCAGTTGAGACATGAGGAAAGAGAACGGATGGCGGTTCATTTTATTGGTGCAGGACCGGGCGCCGCTGATCTTCTGACACTGCGAGGCCGGGACCTTTTGGCTTCATGTAAAGTCTGTCTGTATGCGGGGTCTATCGTCCCGGCAGAAATGCTGGAGCACTGCCCGCCAGATGCCCGCAAGGTGAACACGGCGCCGCTATCGCTGGACCAGATCGAGCAGGAATACATCCGGGCACACGCTGAAGGGCAGGACGTCGCGCGTCTTCATTCTGGAGATCTGTCTATCTACAGCGCTGTTGCCGAACAGACGCGCCGCCTGGATAGGCTTGGTATTTCCTGGACCATGACGCCGGGAGTGCCTGCATTTGCGGCAGCAGCCTCTGTCTTGGGTCGGGAACTCACTGTCCCGGAAGTTGCGCAGACAGTCGTGCTGACCCGCGTCAGTGGCCGGGCGTCTTCGATGCCAGCGCGTGAAACGCTCTCAGCCTATGCTGCGACCGGCGCTACACTGGCCATTCATCTGGCAGTGCATGCGCTGGACCGTATCGTTACGGAGTTGCTGCCACATTATGGGCCAGAGTGCCCTGTGGCGGTGGTGGCACGTGCAAGCTGGCCGGATCAGATCACCATTCGCGCCACGCTTGGAACTCTTCTTGAAAAAGCGGCAGCTAACCCGGTGGAGCGTACTGCTCTTGTTTTGGTTGGCTCCGCGCTTGCGGTGGATGAATTTCGGGAGAGTGCGCTCTATGACCCGGACTATCAGCGCCGGTTCAGGTCTGGATCATCAGCCGGATGACTGCGTCCTACGCAGTTGCCTTGTCGGTCAAAAACCATAACGTCCAGAGCGATACTGCTGTCTTCCAGAACGCTGCTGGCAAACTGGTACGCAGCCCGCGCGATGTGATCGCCCAGCGGAATATTTTGCGCGGAAGCAAGAAGAAATGCTTCTGCGACCGTAGGGGAAACTGCAATAGCATCGGCCAATTCCGCGCTCGCGCCTGCCTGCGTTGCCAAGGCCGCCAGAGCTGGCATATCTGCGGCCCCTCGCTTGGAATGCAGATCCATCCGGCCCTGAGCCAGCTTGGTCATCTTGGCGATGCCTCCGCCGATTGTAAGGCGAGGGACCGGGTGTCGACGAATATATTTCAGGATGCCACCTGCAAAGTCACCCATTTCGATCAGCGCTGTTTCAGGCAATCCGTAGAGCGCCTGAACAGCGCGTTCGGAAACATCTCCTGTGGTCGCGGCCAGATGTGGCAGGTTCAGAGCCCGCGCGACGTCAATCCCACGATGAATACTGTCAATCCAGGCCGAGCAGGAGAAGGGCACGACAATTCCCGTTGTGCCAAGAATGGACAACCCGCCGACAATGCCCAGCCGACTATTCAGGGTTTTTCTGGCCAGCGTAACGCCATTTTCAACGCTGATTGTGACCTCAGCGGAGGCCCCCTGAAGTGCGAGACGGATCATCTGGCGGGGGACAGGGTTAATGGCCGGTTCACCCGGCGGCAGGGGGAGACCGGGGCGCGTAATTGTTCCAACACCATCGCCTGCGCGAAAAATAATATCTTGCCCCTCAGGCAATGGGCGCACATCTGCCCGGATAAGGGCGCCATGTGTGACATCGGGGTCGTCTCCGGCATCCTTGACGACCGCTGCCCAGGCGCCCGTTTTGTCCATCCCATGGGCAGCCAGCGCAAACGCCGCCTGTTTGCCTCCGGGCAGCGTGATGGACACGGGATCAGGAAACGTTCCAGTCTGGAGAGCTATCCATGCAGCTTTGGCCGCAGCGGTCGCGCAGCTTCCAGTCGTCCAGCCATATCGCAGAGGGGAGCCTTGGGCAGTCATCGGAGACAGGATACGATATTTCATGCTGAAAGCGAGACATGCCATCGGAAAGGATCGCTGATATGACCCGCGCGATCATGATTGCCGCGCCTCGCTCAGGTGGAGGGAAAACGACTGCTACGCTTGGTATTCTGTCAGCTCTGAGGGCCAGAAATATCGAAATTCAGGCTGCCAAAACAGGTCCGGATTATATTGATCCAGCGTTTCATGAGGTTGTAACCGGGCGTTCCAGTCTGAACCTTGATAGCTGGGTGATGACGCCTGAGCTTCTCGAGAGCATGTTGGCGCGTGCGGCTGAAGGTGCGGATCTTTTGGTCGTTGAATCTGCTATGGGGCTATTCGACGGCTTGCTGGGACCTGCTGACGCGCGCGGTGCACCGTCCGATATTGCGGCTCGTTTCGGTATCCCGGTTATTCTTGTGCTGGATGTATCGGGGCAGGGTCAGTCTGCCGCGGCCATTGCTCACGGTTTCGCCACGCTTGATCCCGCTCTGCATGTTGCCGGTGTCATCCTCAACCAGGTTGCGTCCGCCCGGCATCTGGCTATGGCCCGCGAGGCCATTCTGGCCGCAGGTATCCCCGTTCTGGGTGCATACATGCGGGACACCACTCTGAAACTTCCGGAGCGACATCTTGGCCTTGTGCAGGCACGGGAACAGGACACACTGAAAGACCTTCTTGCTAGCCTGCGGGAGAGGACGGAAGGTTCGCTTGACCTCGATGCCATCATGGCCGCGGCAGCACCTCTCGATATTGAGGATTATGGCTGTGTTGCCATAAGCCCTCCGGGACAAAGGATCGCGGTTGCGGATGACGCTGCGTTTTCGTTCCTTTATGGGCATGTGGCGCAGAGTTGGAGGAATGCAGGAGCCGAACTTGTTCCGTTCTCGCCATTGGCAGATCAAGGGCCTGATGAGGACTGTGATGTCTGCTGGCTTCCGGGGGGATATCCAGAATTACATGCTGAACAACTGGCGGTGTCCCGTCACTTTCAATCCCGTCTGGTGAAGTTCTCGGAGACACGGCCAGTCCACGGAGAATGCGGGGGCTTCATGGCGCTGGGAGAGTTTCTGGAAGATGCAAACGGTGTGACGCATAAGATGGTGGGCCTTCTGGGGCACGGAACCAGCTTTGCAAAGCGTAAAATGAATCTGGGATATCGTGAGGCGATACTGGCAACAGACTGCGCGCTGGAGTCAAAAGGCAGTATCTTTCGAGGACATGAATTTCATTATGCCCGCGTGGTCCAGGCCGGAGCGGACGAGCCTCTCGCAACCTTGAGAGACGGCTACGGCAATGATCTTGGGCTGGCTGGAGGCTGTCGCGGGCTGGTGTCCGGATCATTTTTTCACGTGATGGCACGTAGAGACAGGAAGTGAGCATGAACACCACGGATGATGGGGCCCGGCACCGGGAAAAAATGCAGAAACGCAAAGACGTGCAGGACAAGGAAGTCGCGTCAAAAACTGTCGAAAAAGGCGTTCTGGCGGTTCACACAGGTCCGGGGAAAGGGAAGTCTACCGCAGCCTTTGGTCTCGCGCTGCGTGCGCTGGGCCATGGAAAGCGGGTTGTTGTTGTGCAGTTTATCAAGGGCGCCTGGGTGACGGGGGAGCGCGCTGCGTTGGAACGCTTTGACGATCTGGTAGAGTGGCACACGATGGGCGAGGGGTTCACCTGGGAAACGCAGGATCGCTCAAAAGATATTGCTGCGTGCGCCCGGGCGTGGGAAGTGGCGCAAGCCGCCCTGAAACGCGACGATGTTGCTCTTGTGGTTCTCGATGAACTGAATATCGCCCTGCGATACGACTATCTGCCCTTGGAGCAGGTTCTGGAAGACCTGAAAGCGCGTCCTGGAATGCAGCATGTCGTCATAACCGGGCGTAATGCTAAACCAGCCCTTGTGGACGCTGCGGATCTGGTGACGGAAATGACATTGGTAAAACATCATTTCAATGCAGGTGTGAAAGCTCAGGCCGGGTTCGAATTCTGATGACGCAGCGGCAGGGCCCCAGGGCTCTCATGTTTCAGGGAACGGGCTCCAGCGTTGGGAAATCTGTGCTCGTTGCAGGGATTGCCCGAGCCCTGACACGACGAGGCCTTACAGTGCGTCCGTTCAAGCCTCAGAACATGTCAAACAACGCCGCCGTGACCAGAGACGGGGGCGAAATTGGGCGCGCCCAGGCTCTTCAGGCCCGGGCCTGTGGGGTTCCTCCTACCGTGGACATGAATCCTGTGCTGTTGAAGCCTCAAAGCGAGACAGGATCCCAGCTTGTGGTTCGGGGGAAAGTGCGAGGAACCGTGCGGGCCCGCGCGTATCAGGACGTCAAGATAACTCTCATGCCGGACGTGTTGTCCGCGTTTCGCACTTTGGCGACAGAAGCTGATATCGTTTTGATTGAAGGGGCCGGCTCGGCTTCAGAGGTCAATCTGCGGGAAAATGACATTGCCAATATGGGTTTTGCCGAAGCCGCCGATGTAGACGTCGTGCTTATTGGTGATATCGACCGGGGAGGCGTGATTGCCAGCCTTGTCGGAACCAAAATGGTGCTTTCAGAGCTGGATGCCGGGCGGATCAAGGGATTTATCGTAAACAAAATGCGTGGAGACGCCTCGCTGTTTGCCGAGGGTATGAACATTATCTCACGTCAGACGGGATGGAAAAAGCTCGGTCTTGTCACACACTGTGCGCATGTTGGTGACCTTCCCGCTGAAGACGCATCTGATCTTGTGAACGAAACGCCAGCAGGCGACGGCTTACGGGTTGTCGTGCCGCATCTACCCACGATCGCCAATTTCGATGATTTAGACCCTTTACGATCTGATCCGGGCGTTGCTCTGGAGATCGTGGCACCCGGTCGACCCCTTCCAGTTTGTGATCTTGTGATCATACCTGGTTCGAAGGCAACCATTTCCGATCTGGCGTTTTTCAAAAAACAGGGATGGGACATTGACCTGAAGGCGCATACCCGCCGTGGCGGTCGTGTTCTTGGCATTTGCGGTGGATATCAAATGCTTGGAAAATCCATTGAGGACAAGGATGGGATCGAAGGCCCCCCGGGTCTCGTCGAGGGCTTGGGCTTGCTGGACGTGCAGACGGTTCTGACAAATGATAAGCGTTTGACAGAAGTGAGTGGATTACTGGTGCCGGAAGGGACCCCGCTCACTGGCTATGAAATTCATGTCGGGCGAACGGCTGGTCCTGATACTCAGAGGCCATTTGCAACGGTAGACGGTGAGCCTGAAGGTGCCGTTTCGCCAGACGGACGCGTTTGGGGAACATATCTGCATGGGGTTCTGTCTGGTGGAGACGTGCGGAAAGCTCTTCTTTCACGTGTAGGGCGCGCCGGGCCTAACCTTCAGGATCATGATGAGCGGGTTGATGCCGCGCTGGATGCCTGGGCGGACCATCTTGACGCCTGCATTGATCTGGATGCGCTTCTTGCATTGGCCCGACCTGTCTAATCCTTCACAACCAGAACAGAAGGGTGAGCAGGACCAGCACTGCTCCCTGAATGAAGCAGGCCCGACGGTAGAGGGTGATAGCTCGCCAGAGGTCGTCAGTGGTTGCCGTGGCACGGCCTTCGCCCATCCATGAATCTTCGACTAGAAGGCCGTTATAAACTCTGGGGCCAGCAAGCTTGAGGCCCAACGCACCTGCCATGGCGGCTTCCGGCCAACCGGCGTTTGGGGAGCGATGGTGGCCTGCATCTCGCCGGACTGCTCGAAATGCCTCAGTCGGGTTAGTATCGCGCATCGTGAGTGCTGCCAAAACAAGCCATAGAGCGGATAGACGGGAGGCGGGAAGGTTCACCAGATCGTCCAACTTCGCAGAAGCCCACCCAAAGGCTTTGTGTCGAAGCGTGAGGTGACCGATCATGCTGTCTGCTGTGTTGATTGACTTGTAAGCGGTTGTGCCTGGCAGGCCACAGAGGGCAGTCCAGAAAAGCGGCGCAACAACGCCATCGGAAAAATTCTCAGCCAGACTTTCAATGGCCGCGCGTACTACGCCAGCTTCATCAAGTTGCTCAGGATCACGGCCAACAATCATGGAAACCGCTTTCCTGCCACCTGCCAGTCCCGCTGTCTGCAGACCAGTGTGGACCGCTCGGACATGTTCCCACAGGGAGCGTTGGGCAATCAGAGTGCTGGCCATAATTCCTTCCATCCCCCAGGCAAGCAGAGGGGAACACAGAAGGTGCATGCACTGAAGGGCCATGTAGACAATCAGGAGCGGAACCCCAACGAGGATCGTCAGGCAGACCATTCCCCATAACCGTTGCCGGAAAGCGCTATCCTGCGAGCAGTTGAGCGAACGATCCAGTCGCGCAATAAGGGCACCAATCCACATGACTGGGTGGCCAATTTTGCGAAAAAGCCAGTTCGGATAACCGAAAGCGGCTTCAATCGCACAGGCCAGACAGGCAACGGACAGTGTGTGGGACAGGAGGGAGAAAGTCATGAGCCTGTGTGTTTCATCCGGATGGCTTGATCTAGCATGATGCGATCGGTGCTGGAAAACATGCCGGTGCATGGGGGGCAAGTGGGGCAGGTGATGTCGCGTTTCCCGCAGGCCCCGAGGCCTTTCATAGACCTTTCCACAGGAATTAGTCCTTACGAGTACCCCCTTTCTCCCGTAGAGATGTCCATGCTCACCCGGCTACCGGAAACAGCAGATGAGGCGGCGCTCCTAAAAGCAGCAGCAGCAGCTTACGGTGTGCCGACTGAAGACATGATTGTAGCGGGGCCGGGCACACAGTTGCTTATCGCCTTGTTGCCTTTGGTGCTGAAGGCAGAAAACGTCTTCATTCTCGGACCCACTTATTCTGGCCACGAGCAGGCATGGAGAAACGCAGGGGTCAATGTGTCGATCGTGACGGATCTTCAGTCCTTAAGAGCTGCCGCAGGGCAGGCAGGGGCTGTGTGCGTAGTCTGTAATCCGAATAATCCAGACGGTCGATGTCTGCCTGTCGAGACGCTTCTGGAACTCTCAAAGCGCTGTGCAGCCTCCGGTGGACGGTTAATCGTAGATGAGGCGTATGCGGATTTCGAGCATGAAAGTGCCGCCGCATCTTTCCCGCAAACCGGCCTTCTGGTTTTGCGCTCTTTTGGGAAAACCTACGGATTGCCGGGCGTACGGCTTGGTTTCCTGATTGCGTCCAACGGAACGGCAGATCAAATGCGGAAGCTGATAGGGGATTGGGCGGTCAGCGCCCTGGCTCTGTCCGCAGGACGTCAGGCCCTGTCGGATCAGGACTGGCTGGGTAGAACGAAAGCGCAGTTGGAGCAGGACGCACAACGTCTTGCAAAAATCTTAAAACGGGCGGGTCTGACCATCAAAGGAAACACGCTTCTGTTCTGTCTGGTCAGTTCAGATGAGGCGGCTTCTCTATGGGCGTTCCTCTGTGGATGCGGCATCGTAACCCGTGCTTTCCCGGAGCGCCCAACGGAACTGAGATTTGGTCTGCCGCGGGATAGTGCTGGTTGGGATCGTCTAGAACGCGCGCTTCAGGAATGGTCAAAGCACGTAAAATGAAGCTGTTCTGTTTTGCTCTACCCCCATACCCGTCTGTGAAGCGGAGCGTTTTCCCCGAGAGCGGTGAACAACGTGACACAGGGTGCCTGGAAGGGAGTTTTTGGCCAAAGTCCCTGCCCATCCTGACAGGGTGCAACTCTGATGCAGCATGGCTTGAGGCGCACTCCGAGTGTCCTGTGACCGTGGATGAGCGACTTAGGGGCCATGACTATGGTGATTGGTGCGGACAGAGCCTTAAAACCCTGTCGCCAGAAAGTCTGGCACAATGGATGATGGACCCCGATTTTTCACCGCCGGCTGGTGAGAGCCGGACCAGAATGTATGCCCGTCTTGCTGGGTGGCTATCAGACATCAGGGAGAGCCAAAATCCCGTAATTTTGGGAGTGGACGCTGAGGTCGTGCGAGCCCTGACTTTGCTGGCAATGAGCCTGAATGCAGAAGCGGTGGAGAAGCTGGATATTCTTCCGCAGAGTTGGAGCGTCCTGTCCTTTTACGGGACATGGCGCGTCCAGGCCGTGTCCGTTCCGAACAATAGAATAACGTTTGAAGTTATTTTCGGCTCAGAAAACGATCGTTAATCCAAGCGGCTGCGCCGACGGCAACAAGAATAGGACCGAGAATAAAAAGTGCCGCCACGAGGGCTACCAGAATAATAATACCAAAAGACATTTTATTTTTCTCCTTATTCAGAACGGGAACTGTTACGTTCTGAATCACGTTTGCCATAGTTCCTGCGCATATTCGCCAAGTTTATGCTTCACGATAACCTCTGAAAAGGGGAATGATATGCGTTATTTTCTCATGATTCTACTGGGGGCTGTCGTCACCCGTTTCTGGCTGCGGATAGCCTCTGTTCAAACCGTCCGACGGGTCGCTGCACCCGTGCCGGCTCTTCCAACTCTATGATACTTATTTTTGTACGGCAGAGGCATAAGTCAGCCTGTAGAGCGAGCCGGAAAAATCGTCGCTAACGAGAATGCTGCCGTCAGGCATTGGTTGAACATCTGCCGGGCGGCCAAAAGTCCGTCCGTTCCGCCGAAAACCCCAGATTAAGGGCTCTGGTTGCTGTGGATGGTCTGTACTATCAAATTTTACTGTAACGACCTGATACCCTGATGGAACGCTCCGGTTCCACGACCCATGTTCTGCAATCAGTAATGTACCATTCAAGGAACGTGACGCGGCAGGACCTTCGTAAAATCGCAAACCTAATGCTGCGACATGGGCTCCTAGCTTCAGGACCGGCGGAGTAAACTCACTGCAGGAGTGGTCTGTTCCGTAATGGGGATCGGGGACATCTCCCTGGTGGCAATACGGATAGCCGAAAGACTGTTGGGGCCGTGTAAGGGTGTTCAATTCGTCAGAAGGGACGTCATCGCCCATCATATCGCGGCCGTTATCCGTAAACCACAGGTCCTTTCCTGTTTTTCGCCATGCTAGACCAACTGAGTTGCGAATGCCGTAAGCCACGTCCTGCCTGTCGGTGCCGTCGGGCTTTATGCTGATGATTTTTCCAAAATCATGCCCAACATCGCAGACGTTGCAGGGCGCCCCGATGGTTACGTACAGCCTTCCATCTGGCCCGAAAGCGATAAACTTCCAAAAATGGTCACCGTCTCTGAAAGGCAAATGATCTGTGATGACTTCCGGTTTGGGGGGATCATCCAGATGAGCCTCGATATCTCTTAAAACCAGAAGTCTTTCTGGTTCAGCGATGTAGAGATCTCCGTCATGAAATGCGACGCCTGAAGGCGTCTCGAGGGCACTGGCAACAGTTCGGACCTGAACCGGTTTTCCGGGATTCCCCACTCTGGAGACGGCATAGACCTTTCCGGACCCCATCGAGCCAAGGAAAATAGTTCCCCTGTCTCCAAGGGCAATTTCCCGCGCACCACGGACATCAGCGGATACGATCTCTAGATGGAAGCCCCGAGCGACAGACAAATTTTTCGTGGAGGGAGCACCCCATGCTGGCAGAAAAACGCATGAACCTATTATTGAGACGAGCAGAAGCTTCCGGAGCATGACGCACCTCATTAATGGGGCAGTTCTTGAAGAACAGCGCCGTTCATAGCAAACGGATGAGGGGAACAGAGGTTTTCTTAGCTAAAACCCATCTTACTTTCGTGCATTTATCATAAAATGTGATGTCACGAAGCATGTCTGGAGGCGGGTTCACCTTGTCCTTCCCTGGTTCTCATGCGTTAGCGCTCCAGTTACCATCCTTAATGTACGCAAGCTGTCCTACTCACTGAAATGGCCATACCTCCAGAGAGCTGGCTGCGGACAGTCATGGGAGTTCCGGTTCTATGGTCGACACGTCTCCTCGTATGCCGCGTGCAGCAGAAGCAGCTCTGCGAATGCTGGCGCTTGATTTGCATTGGACATGGAATCACGAGGCGGATCTGCTTTGGCAGATGATCAATCCGGACCTCTGGGACAAAACTCATAATCCATGGATCACTCTGACCCGCACACCTAAAGCTCAGCTACGCGATGCTCTGCAGAATGCGGACGTTCGGCGTCTTCTAAAAGCCAGTATAGAGCGCCGCAAATATGAGCTCGAACGTCCAACATGGTTTGCGGAAAACCATGGTCAAACGGAGCTGTCTGAGGTCGCCTATTTCAGCATGGAATATATGCTCAGCGAGGCACTCCCGATCTATTCTGGTGGTCTCGGAAATGTAGCCGCTGATCAGCTCAAGGCAGCGAGTGATCTGGGTGTTCCTGTTGTCGCTGTCGGGCTCCTTTATGCGCAGGGCTACTTTCGCCAGGTCATTACTCCAGCAGGCGAGCAGCGCGCGCTCTATCCGTTTAATGATCCTGACCAGCTTCCAATACAGCCAGTCTTGACCCCGGACGGGGACTGGTTCCGACTTTCTGTCCAGACAGCGACGGGTGAAATCTGGCTTCGGGCCTGGAAAGCCGTTGTAGGCCGGGCAACCCTTTATCTTCTGGATACGAACGATCCGTCCAATCCTCCGGCTGTTCGCTGCATTACAACTCAGCTTTATGGTGGAGATGCAGAGCTTCGCTTACGGCAGGAGATGGTGCTGGGAATTGGGGGCTGGAGGTTGCTGCATGCTTTAGGGCACCGGCCAGATATTTGCCATCTGAACGAGGGACATGCAGCATTCGCAGCGCTGGAGAGGGCCCGCTGCCTTTCGGAAGAAGAGGAAATCCCGTTCGCGCAGGCTCGGGCTATTGTCCGCGCTGGAACAATCTTCACAACCCACACTGCTGTGCCCGCCGGGTTTGATCTTTTCCCGCCCAAACTCATTGAGAGCCATCTCACGTTCTATGCCGAAGAGCGTCTCGGAATGCCCATTCAGGATTTTCTTGCGCTAGGGCGGCTTGATCCAGAGAATGGCGATGAATTCTTCAATATGGCTTATCTGGCCGTTCGAAGTAGCGGTGCTGTCAATGGCGTGAGCCAGTTGCATGGCGCTGTCAGCAGGTCCCTATTCACGCCCTTATTCCCGCGGTGGCCACAAAGCGAAGTCCCAATCTCTCATGTGACAAACGGCGTTCACACTCCGACCTGGGATTCAGTAGCGGCTGATGAACTTTGGACCAAGGTCGGGGGGAGAAGTCGGTGGGAAGGCAATCTGGAAGGCCTGGGCGATGCTGTGCGTCGCCTTGACGACACGACTCTTTGGCAAAGCCGGTGTGAGTCCCGCGCAGGATTTGTTCAGGCTCTGGGAGAGGAGCTCTCTGCCCGGCAATGTATCGTTGGTGAAGACGGGCTATGGTGTCTGCCCGCGCCAACCCTGAACCCTGACGCTCTGACAATCGGGTTTGCGCGGAGGTTTGCTACTTACAAGCGCCCGGATCTTCTGCTGTACGACGAGGAACGGCTCGTCCGTCTGTTGCGACATGCTGATCGCCCGGTTCAGATCATTCTTTCAGGTAAAGCTCATCCGCGTGATCAGGAGGGGCAAGCTATGATCACGCGCTGGGTCCGCTTCTGCCAACGTCAGGATATCGTAGGGAAAGTCATATTCCTCGCTGATTACGACATGGCTCTGGCGCAGAAAATGGTTCAGGGAGTGGATCTGTGGCTGAACACACCGCGGCGTCCATGGGAAGCCAGCGGAACCAGCGGCATGAAAGTTTTGGTGAATGGTGGCATAAACCTGTCGGAACTCGATGGATGGTGGGCTGAGGCCTATGCGCCAGAAGTTGGCTGGGCGCTAGGGGATGGTCTGGAACATGCCGGAGATCCGGCTTATGACCATTCTGACGCGCAGGAACTCTACAGACTGTTGGAAGAGCATGTTCTTCCTGAGTTCTATGAACGCGATCCCAGCGGAATACCGCGCGCATGGGTGGCGAAAATGCGCGAAAGCATGGCGCGTCTGACGCCTCAGTTTTCTGCGAACCGAACGGTTCGCGACTATACGGAACAGTTCTATCTAACAGGCGCACAGCGCTACAGACGCCGCTTGACCGAACACGGGGAGGATGCTGGAACAGTTCTGGACCAGCAGAAAGCCCTCTCTGCCGGTTGGAGTAGTCTCAGGATCGGTGAGGTTGTCATTCCCGAGAGTGGGGGAGAACAGAAAGCTCATGCATTCATTCATCCCGGTATGCTCGACCCTGCTTTGTTCAGTGTTCAGTTCTACGCCAATCCGCAGAATGGCCATCCACGCATCAAGTCCCTGACACAGGCAGAACATCTTCAGGATGGTTGGATTGCCTATACTCTTGAGACAGAGCTCCCTGCGCCTGCGGCAGAGTGTACGCTACGGATCATTCCAGCAGCAGACATTCTCAGCGTTCCACTGGAAGCTCCTTTTATCCTCTGGCAACGTTAGGGCATGAGGGCTTACGCTTCATGGGTGGTCATGCTGGAGGGGAAAGAACAATGATCCGAAGCCTTTTGCCGCAACGTTTGACATTTCGCTTTCTGCCAGAAGCATGGCCTCTCATTCGACATCACCCGATTATTGCTCCAGCGTTGAAAAGTGTCAGGCCTCGCCGTCGGGTCTGGACATTCCATGACACGGCATCAGGCCTGCTGTCTCGCCATGATTGGGCGCTGTGCACAGGGCGGGAAGGCCGTTTTTCGGTTCAGGGGCTGGAGCCTGTAGCGTGGTCTGGCTTACCGAATATGAAGTCTTCAGAACGTTGGGTCTGGTCGAGGAAGGGATTACGTCCCGAGACAACGCTGCTTGAAGCCACTCCGGCTGCGAACCTGGATCTTTCAGGTGCATTGCTCCCAATATACCGATCGGATTTCTGGCAGTTACAGGGGGAGCAGGCGTCTGATGATCACACCATCAGGGTTACTCTATCTCGCGGATCGGTGCAGGCTGGAGAATTGGCGGAAGCTGTTTGTACGTTGGATCTGATGCTGGTCAGAGGGGATGTGCGCAGTCTCTACGGCATGGCGCAGACGCTGAATGATCTGCCCATTTGGCTGACGGGGGAGACCGTTCCTATGAGGGGCGTCCGGCTGGCAACAGGCCTCTATCCCGATGGTGCGATGGTTAAAGCCCCTGTCTTTACAGGTGATGTAACTGTTGGGGAGGGCTGGAGCCAGTCTGTCCGAGGGCTTCTGGCGGCTTTTCTGACCCTTCAGCCGTCAGCCGAGCAGGGAAGCGTCGGGGGCGTTCACCAGATGCGAGTGGCTCTTCGGCGGCTACGGACAATCCTGAAAGCCTTTCGCCCTCTGTTTCCAAAAGGCGCGTTTGAGAATGAAGCGAGAGTGTTGCAGAAAATTGGACGATCTCTTGGGAATGTCAGAGATTGGGATGTTTTCCTGACCGAGATTGTACCGAACCACATGATCAAAGAGGCTCGGACCGAATTTACCCAATTTGCAGAAGAAAGACGATCAGAAGCTTTAAGGCAGATGCGGCAGAATTTGACTGATCCGCGCATAACTTCCGCACTGCTTTCTTTGGGGCAGAGTACGGAAGATCCCGCTGCTGTCTTTGGGCCAAAACTTACTGGAGCACTTTTGGAAGATCACGCACCTGTTTTGCTGGATAGAATGGCGCGCAAGGTCCAGCATCGGGGGCGTCATATCGGGAAACTATCAGACCGGCAGCTTCATAACGTCCGCAAGGCATTGAAAGGGCTGCGATACAGTATCGAGACTGTTCTTCCCCTTTATAAGGGCCGCCACCTCGAAACCTACATGAGCCATTGCAAGGATTTGCAGGAACTGTTCGGTCGTTTCAATGATGCCGCAACAGCAGATGCCCTGGTGAACCAGGCGATCCGGGAAAGGCCGGATCTAGCCGAGGCAGGGGACGCGATCATCCGGGCTGCACATCAGGATCGGAAGAAAATCCTCAAGAAACTCCCCAAACGATGGAAGAATTTTTCGAAAGATGCTCCGTTCTGGTGCGAGTGAGGTTATTTCCTTGTGTGTAGCGGAAACCCTTGGTCATGCTCTGGCTTATGATTTTCAGAGGCAGCCGACGAATATGGCTGATTGCTGCCGGGAGTGAAGATCATGGAGAGACGCTGGGTTTTTTTGACAATCATTGTCGTGGTTGCCGGACTTATCATGATATTGTTGTGGTCTAGGCAGACCGATCCTGGAACGACCGGACCGGATACACATACCGAAAAAACGGCCCCACAAGCTCTGAACGCGGTAGATCCTTACCTGTGGAGCCCCGCCCATTTGCAGAGAGCTTATGAAGCCGCCTGAAATCTCCCTCAGAAATTTGACCTGAGTGTGAACATGAAGTTCCGCGGCTCTCCATAATAGTTGTAGTAGTAGAGATTGCCCAAGCGCTGATAATAGCGCTTGTTGGCAATATTATTGAGCGTCGCGGAGAGGGAAAGATACTTGTTCCACTGGTATCCCGCCTGAATGGATCCGATGATATATCCACCCTGCGTTACGGTGCGGTTTGTCCCGAAGGTACTGGTCTGCGCATTGAGCCCGCCACCAATGCTCCAGACGTTTTTCTGCGCACCGCGATAGGGTTCGAAACGGTAATGTGTCCAGAGTTTCCATAGATGTTTGGGTGAGTTGCCAGCATAGGTCAGGCCAGACTGTGTCGCGCTACCGTTATTGACGATCCTGTTATCGTTGTACGTATAGCTGGCATTGATGTCCCAGCCCTCCAGAGGCCGCCCGATCAGTTCTGCTTCCGCGCCCTGACTGCGCGTCTTACCTGTGGCGACATAGCAGTCATCTATGCCACCGGGGCCACAGATAGCGCCGATTGTGCCGTTATAAATGGCCTCATTTTTCTGGATGATCTTGTAGCCAGACAGGGTCATACCGAGGTGTCCGCGGAAGAACTCTCCCTTGATGCCTCCTTCAAGCTGATTGCCGCGGACAGGCGCAAGACGTCCCGTTGTGTCAAAGACGGACTGGGGCGAGAAGGTGGAGACGTAACTGGCATACATTGAGATGTTCGGTCGCAAGTGCCAAACCCCGCCAATATAGGGCGTCAGAATGCCTTGCTGATCGATATCTGTGTTGGTTCTGCCCACATAGGGCGAGATTCGACGTGTCTTGCTAACGTACCCGCTAACGCGTCCACCGATCAGGATAGCAAAGCTTGAGATCGGTTTGATCTGCGCCTGACCATAAACCCCCCATTGTGTGGACGGCTCCCAATAGCGATTGGTGATTGTAGGGAGGGCAAGGGACGGGATGGCATTGTTGGCACTGATCGGGATTCCAGCCAGGGCCGTATAGGTGCGAGAGTTTGCACTGGCGCCGCCACCTTCATAGAGGTAACGGTCATAGTTCGCTCCCATCATCAGGACGTGTTTCTGTCCAAAAAGATGAAGAGGCCCAGCGACGTAGGCGTCCAGACCGTCATTGGTCTCATCGTAGCGTGTGTTGGCCGCGACGAAATTTCCGCTCTTTGCACCGGCATTATAAGCGTTGAGATAAGCGTATTGAAGCGTCGTGGCCGCGATCCGATGACGGTAGTTGAAGCGCCCGCGCCAACCATGAGAAAAAAGATGTTCGAGTTGTGCCTCGACTTCTGTCATGGGCACGTCGGACTTACCCCAGTTCGCGCCTATGAAGGTGCTGGTGGGTAAATCAAGATCTGCACCATTGCTGGCTCTGGGAAGGCCCATGTAGCGGGTTGTATCGTTGCTTTGAGACGTTACAGAGACTGTCAGTGTGTCGTGACGCGTCAGGTGCACATCCGTAACCCCATAGATCGTCCATCGCCGATCATAGGCGTTGCTATAAAACTGATTACGGTCTGTTCCTGCGACGACCAGTCGTGCGGAGACGATTTTCGAATTCGCGACGGGGCCGCCAATATCAAAGGTGGCGTGATAATTGCTCCACGAGCCAGCAGAGAATGAAGCATTCCCCTGAAACTGCTCTGTCGGGCGTTTATGAACGAAATTGACACTCCCACCTGGCGTGCTGGAGCCTTGCAGCATTCCATCTGGTCCCCGAAGGACTTCAATCCGATCATAGATGGACAAATCGTATTGCTGGCTGAACGTCAGACCACTCATGGAAGGAACGCCGTCATACTGAGCCTGCAGCGAAAAGCCACGGGCCGTATAGCCACCTGTTCCATCACCGTACATGTTAACGTTGACGCCCGCGACCTGTTTGAGAGCTGCATCAATCGTATTAAGATTCTGGTCCTTCATCTGTTGACTGCTGAGAACAGAGATGGATTGCGGAATATCCATCGGTTTGAGAAGCATCTTGGTCGTGGAAACCGCGGAAACCGTATAGGTTCCGGTGCCGTCTGTGGACGCATTGCGTCGATGTCCCTGCACAAGAAGCTGTTCGATGCTACCAGGCGTATCATCTTCCTGCGCAACGTGTTTGCGCTGCACATTATGAGACTGTGTCGAAGCGGAACGTTTCTCTGCGTTACTCGTCGCTAAAGATGATTTCTTGCGTGTATCTGGCGAACCCTCATCAACTGCAGCGGCGAAGGCACCATTGCATGTGCCAGAGAGGAGGAGCGCCGTAAAAAGCATTGGAGCAAAATTTGTACGTTGAGGAACGTTCGACGCTGGAAGTCTCATGGAACGGGCTAACTGCCTCCGCTGAAATGAATTTTCACGGGAATTTCAACCGAGTTCCCGGCTTTCTTAAAGTTACAAATGATATTCATTCTCAAAAACATCAATCTTTAATTCACTCAAATTCGCAGTTGTTACATTCAGCGCAGCTTTCCTGCCACCTTGAGCGGGCAAGTATTTTCTACAAAAAAAGAATTACGAAAGCGGATGTTTTTTCAAGAATCGCGCTGTGTGAAAGTCTTTCTATCCGTTCAGGCGTGAGTTGACCTCACCATCTGCCTTTGAATTCCAAGCCCTTCGATTTCCAGCTCTACGACATCTCCTGGTTCGAGATAGACCGGGTGAGGCTTGATGCCCATTCCGACGCCGGCAGGTGTGCCTGTAGCAATGATATCGCCCGGCATCAGGGTCATGTAGTTGCTGACATGTGAAATGATGCTGCGGACGTCAAAGATCATGTTGGAGGTATGCCCCGTCTGCCGACGGTGTCCGTTGATATCTAACCGCATGGAGAGTGCTTGCGGATCGGCGATTTCATCGGTCGTCACAAGCCATGGTCCCAAAGGCCCGAATGTGTCGCAGCCTTTGCCTTTGTCCCATTGGCTTGTCTGCATCTGAAATGAGCGTTCAGAGACATCATTGGCGACACAATATCCCGCAACATGCTCCAAAGCCTTCTCCGGGGAGACGTAGGACGCTTTCGTGCCAATAATGACTGCGAGCTCGACTTCCCAGTCCACTTTGGTGGCTTGTTTAGGGATCAGGATACCATCGCTCGGACCCGTCAGGGCAGAGATGGCTTTCATGAAGACGATTGGCTCTGAGGGGAGGGGAAGGCCTGCTTCCTCGGCATGATCCCGATAGTTCAGGCCAATGCAGATGTACTTTCCGGCACCTGAGAACGGAATACCGTAGCGTGGTGCTTCTGAAACGACAGGGAGAGTGTTCGGATTAATGGCCCGTAAGGCGTCAAGCTTATCCGGAGAGAGATAGGCAGCCGTAATATCAGGTAGAACCCCTTTGAGGCTTCGCAGCATGCCAGTGTCATCAATGAGTCCAGGTGTTTCCTGATCCAAGGGACCAAAACGACAGAGCTTCATCCTGCGACACTTTCTGTCCAGAGTGGGGAAGTATGAGATTAGGCATGTTTAGGCGCTCTTTCCAAGGGATTGAGGAGCCTGTTCATGGCCGCTGCCCCAAACGCGAGGCGCCCCCATTGTTCAAGTTGATAACTTCAGTTATTGATATGTTATAACATACGTGTTTGACTATATGGGAGTTTCGGTTATGCCCCTGCTCAATGATGGTTCCCCGGAAGGGGATGAAAAGGGAACGCAGTGAAATGCTGCGGCTGCCCCCGCAACTGTGAGCGGTGAGGCTGATCACGATGGGTTCCGGGAACCCGGCCACTGGGGCGTCAGCCTTGGGAAGGCTCGCGATCTGCCGATGATCCGCAAGCCAGGAGACCTGCCATCGAAAATGGTCATGGACGAAGCGAAAGGGCGGGGTGCACCGGACGCAGCAGGATGTTTATCCTGCTCATCGTAGTGACGCATTGTTGAGTGAAGTTTGCGTTATCCATGAGGAAAATCAGTTTTGTCGGTGTGTTGCCCGTCGCGGCATTGACCGTTTTTCAGCCTGCGTTCGCCCAGACAGAAGACGTCAGGAAGGCGGCTGCCAAAGCGAAAGAAGAACACATTACGGCGCACGGTCGGGCGCAGCCATTGAAGGACAGTGCTGTTATCGGGGGCAGGCTCGGGCTGACGGTTCAGCATAACCCTGCAACCATCAATGTCATTCAGCGCAGCGTGATGGAGCAGCGCGGCTATGCGCATGCTGAAGACGCCGCAGACAGCGCACCGGGCGTTTCTTCCGGTGGATCTCCTGGAAGTCCGGCGCAGATGATGATGCGCGGCTTCAGCGGAAATCAGGTTCTGATCCTGCGGGACGGAATTTATTACGGCCCGACCACGATGGTGAACCGTCCGCTCAACAGCTTTAATCTTGAGAGCGTTCAGGTTCTCAAGGGGCCGTCGTCTGTTCTGTACGGGCAGGGCGCTGTTGGCGGCACGGTGGACATGCGAACGCGTGACCCTGCGTTTGATGGGCCGCATGCCAATGCTCTGGTATCTTATGGCAGTTTCAATACGTGGAATGCTGGCGTGGGTGGTTCGGTTCCCATTACCGACACTTTGGCCATTCGAAGTGATTTCAGTCGTACCTCGTCTGATGGATATGTTGCTGGCGCAGACCCACACAGCAACGATTTCACGACAACGTTGCTCTGGCACCCTTCGAAGAAATTTACAGCCCGCTTTGGCGTCGACTATCTGACAGATCGCTTGTCGACGTACTATGGAACCCCTTTGGTCCCGCTGGCTCAGGTCCATGATGGCGTAGGCGGCCTGCTGTCGTCTTCCAGGGGGTTAGGCGTAAGCCGGTCATCGCTCTGGCGTTATTACAATGCCAAGGATGCAAAAGCTGGCTCGGTCAATGTGACTCCGACGCTCCATCTGACGTGGCAGCCAACGGAGAACATGACGTTCCACAATAAAACCTATGTCCTTTACGCCAAGCGCAACTGGAATAACGCTGAATCCTACAGCTATATCGGTTCAGCCGGGCAGACAGACGCAGCCGGAAATGCCATCGCACCCGGTCGGCTCGGCCGGGATCGGTTCTATGTTTATATGAACCAGCATCAGGTTGGTGACACGCTGGATGGCCAGTTTGATTTCCACGTTTTCGGAATGAAGAACCGTCTGGTCGTCGGTGGAGACGCGTATTATGTGCGGCTCATTCGGAACCGTGGTTTTCCGGATGCGACATATGCGGACAGTGTTTCTCTAAGTAGTCCTGAGAGTACGGCCGTTGGGAGCTTTGCTGGGGAGTATCCATATACGAAATCTCCAACAACCATGGTGGACGCAGGCATTTTTATGGAAGATGTCGTGACCGTGCGGGACGACCTGCGTGTAGTGGGTGGATTTCGCTATGACTGGCTGAAACTGGACCGTCAGAATTATAGCCAGTCCGGCGCGTTCAATCCTGCGACCAGCTTTAAGGGGAACTACAATCCTGCCAACTTCAGGATTGGCCCTGTTTATGATCTCACAGACAACATTAGCCTCTACGGCGTGTATACGACGGCTGAAGATCCGCCGGGCTCCAATATCTTCCTGGTTAATAAAGGGCAGTTTTCACGCCTGAGTCAGTCCAGGCAGGGAGAAATCGGCGCCAAGGGCTCTTTTTGGAAAGGGCGCCTGTCTTCTACACTGTCTCTGTACGATATCCGTCGTACCCGAGTTCTCGTTGCCACCGGTGTGGACAGCGTGGCAACGGCGGGCGTTCAGAAGTCACGGGGTGTGGAATGGCAGGGGGACCTCACGCTGGGCAAACACTGGAGCCTGTCCGGAAATGTTGCCTATACGTGGTCTCGTTATGGATCATTCCATCCCTCAGCGTCAGTGAATGCTTCCGGGAACGAGGTCCCGAACGTTCCGGCTGTCACGGCTAACCTGTGGGGTGTCTGGTCCCGGGTTGCAGATCTGCCGGTCGATCTGGGGGCTGGTATGCGTTACGTATCTGCCCGCAAGGGCGATTACGCCAATACCCTGAGTCTGAAAGACTATGCGCTCGTCAATCTTTTCGCGGCATGGCATGCCTATCGTGGCGTGACGGTTTATGGCCGGGTAGACAATGTGGGAAACAAGCACTTCATCCAGTGGGCTGATACCAGTTATCCGAGTGAAGTGATGTTGGGGGCGCCGCGGTCCTTCTCGATCAGTGTTCAGGCCGGTTTCTGATCGTGTCTGAGGTTGTGCTTCAGACACATGGTGCTGGGTATGACCGCATACTCTCTTTGACGGATTTCTCCGTCAGGGAGGGTGAGCATGTTGCACTCATTGGCCCGAATGGTGCAGGGAAAAGCACGCTTCTGAGGCTCCTCGCGGGATTAATTTCGCCCACGGAAGGGGAGATAGTTCTGGAAGGAACGCTGCTCAGTACCCTGTCCAGACCAGCGGTAGCGCGCGAGATTGCGTGGCTTTCCCAGACCGATGATGTAACTCCTGAATTCGTAGTTGAAGATTATATCGCACTTGGTCGTCTCCCGTTTCGAGGCATTCCTCAGGCGCAGCAGGATACTGCGGCTCTGCAGACGGCGATCCAGTATTTCCGTGTCGAACCTTTTTTAAAGCGGTCGATTGGCAGTCTTTCTGGTGGTGAGCGTCAGCATGTGATGCTGGCGCGATGTCTGGCCCAGACCCCCAAAATACTATTGCTGGATGAACCCACCAATCACCTGGATCTTGCGGCCAGAGCAGAACTGCTAAGTTTATTGCGTGACCTCCCTCTGACAATCGTGGCCGTCCTGCATGACCTGTCTTTCGTGCCTGATTTTGCGCCGCGAACTCTCTTAATGAGGGACGGAAAAATCATTCTGGATGGGGCGTCCTCTGAGGTTTTTCTCTCTTCGGAACTAGGGCATGCGTTCGGCTTGAATGTTCATCCCGTTCAACTGGATGATGGCAGCACGACGTTCGTTTTTAGGCCGCGAGGCGCATGAAAACGCCTGCTTTAATGCTGTTTCTCGGGTTTTGTGGCTTTGCCGTGCAAACGGCCTTCGCCTACCCGGTTACCGTGCAAAGCTGCGGGAAGTCCGTAACGATCACGCATCAGCCAGAGCATGCTGTCATCCACGACGTTAATATGGCGGAAATGGCCTTTGCTCTACATTTGCAGCCCTATATTCGCGGTTTGACCGGGATATCAGGCTGGAACAAATACACACCGGGTTTCAAAGCTCAACAAGGTGATATCCCCGAAATCGCGACCCATTATCCCAGTCTCGAACAACTGCTTGATGCCGGAACAGATTTTTTCTTTGCCGGCTGGAATTATGGGATGCATGTCGGTGGAGATGTGACACCTGAGACCTTGGCAATTCAGGGTATCCCGACGCTTGTTCTGTCTGAAAGCTGCTTCCGGGCCGGGCAATCTACAGCTCTTCCGACGTTAGACCTTCTGTATGGCGACGAAGAAAAACTTGGACAGGTTTTCGGCCGGGAGCAGCAGGCTCGGCAATTGGTTGAAAGCTGGCAAAGGCGCGTTCAGCACATTCAGGATCGTCTCAAGGGCCATCATCCGTTACGTGTTTTTCTCTATGACAGTGGACGCGATCGGCCATTTACGGCTGGCCAATATGCCCTCGCGACAGAGCTGATCCGGCTGGGTGGGGGCGAAAATATTTTTCGTGATTTACCAACAAACTGGGGTGCTGCTTCGTGGGAAAACGCGGGTTTGCGTGATCCTGAAGCTATTTTGGTGATGGATTACGGGGCGGGTGTTTCAGACAGTCTGAAATTTCTGCGAAGCCAGCCATTGCTGACGGAGAGTACCGCCCTGAAGACAAACCGTTTTCTGGTTGTGCGCTATGATGAAATGACGCCGTCTCCAGCGAATATCGATGTGATCGAAAAGATTGCAGCCTTTCTCCATCCGGACGCAGTACCTTGATGAAACGCGTTCTTGGCATCAGCGCTTTGCCGGCTCTGAGTGTGCTGGCATTTTTGGAAGTTACGCTCGGAAGTGCTTCTCTTCCCTGGCCTTCGTTGCAAGCGGGACTTTTGGCCGGTCCAGCCAGTCATGATATTGCCGCCCGGATCATCTGGTCCCTGCGAATGCCAAGGCTGGTTCTGGCCTTCTTGACCGGAGCAATTCTTGCCGGTGCAGGAGCACTTCTTCAGGCCGTAACCCGCAACCTTTTGGCAGATCCGTTTCTCTTCGGGCTATCCTCGGGCTCAGCGACGGGCGCTGTTGCTGTCATCGTATTGTTGGGGGATGTTTTCGGCGTCTGGACGATCGCTTTTGGTGCAGTCGGTGGGGCATTTCTGGCAACCTCAGCACTTCTGTTGCTGGTATCGTTTAGATCCCGGTCTGGCGCACGGGTCTCAACGGAACGGATGCTGCTGTCTGGTCTGGCGATTTCCTTTGTCTTCTCTACTCTGACAAACCTGCTGATCTTCTGGGGTGATCGTAATACGGCGCAATCCGTCCTGTTCTGGACGATGGGCAGCTTTTCTGCCGCTCGCTGGTCGGCTCTGCCACTTGTCGTTCTGGGGCTTCTGCCCGTGATCTTTGGTAAATGGGCCTTTGGCGCTGATCTGGATGCCTTGATGGCCGGGGAGGAAACCGCAGCGTCCCTCGGGGTACAAACCAGAAGGCTACGGCTTTGTGTTCTTGCCCTTTGCGCGTTCAGCTGTGCAACGACAGTGGCATTGTGTGGGCCGATTGGCTTCGTCGGATTGATTGTGCCTCATCTCATAAGGCCCATCTGGGGACGGTCTGTTCGAAATATCCTTATCCCCGCTATAGTCGCGGGGGGGATGCTGACAATCCTCTCAGATCTTGTCAGTCGCTGTCTTTTGCCGTCTCAGGAGCTACCGGTTGGGATAGTCATTTCTGCGATAGGTGCCTGTTTCCTGATGGGGCTTCTAACACGGCGTTGATGTGTCTTTGGCGCGTTTGCTTCAGAGAGACACCGTGATACCGCCGTCCACATACAAAACATGGCCATTCACAAACGAAGATGCGCCGGAAGCAAGGAAAATACAGGCCCCCGTCAGTTCATCAAGCTGTCCCCACCGACCCGCAGGTGTGCGTTTTTCCAGCCATGTTGAAAATTCTGCATCATTTACGAGTGCAGCGTTGAGAGGCGTATCAAAGTAACCTGGCGCGATGGCATTGCACTGAAGGCCATGTCTTGCCCATTCGGTTGCCATCCCCTTCGTCAGATTCCCTACGGCACCCTTGGTGGCCGTATAGGGGGAGATATTCGGCCGGGCGAGGGCCGTCTGGACGCTGGCAATATTGATGATCTTACCTTGTCCACGGCCTAGCATATGTCTCGCAACAGCCTGTCCAACATTGAAAATGGAGGTCAGGTTTGTTTGAAGAACCTTCTGAAACATTTCTGGTGGGAAGTCCTCCAAGGGCGCGCGGTGCTGCATTCCTGCGTTGTTAACCAGAATATCAATGGGCCCGGTATCTTCTTCGAAGCGATCGACTGCAGTTCGAACAGCTGCATGGTCGGTCACGTCAAAAACAAGTGTCTCGACACCTCCCAGTTCCTCGGCTGCGGCCGAGAGTTTGGAAGCATCCCGCCCATTCAGAACGACTTCAGCGCCCGCCGCTTGCAGGCCTTTGGCCAAACTGAAACCGATACCTTGAGACGATCCCGTAATCAGAGCGCGACGTCCCGTCAGGTCAAAAAGAGATACACTCATGGAAAATCCTTCTTCCTTTGCTGTGTCAGCGCTCTGCAAACGCGGATCAGATGAACATTGAAATACCAACGCAGAAGAGCAGTCCCAGAACGGCAATGATCGTCTCCAGAACTGACCAGGTCTTGATTGTCTGCGGAACGGTCAAGCCAAGATATTCTTTCATCTGCCAGAAGCCAGCGTCGTTCATGGGGCCGAAAGCCACGGACCCTGCGCCGGTGGCAATCACCATGAGTTCTGGCGATACGCCCTGCGAGTGCGCGAGGATCGGACCCGCAATGCCGGAGGCCGTACTCATGGCAACGGTAGAAGACCCGCAAGCGACGCGGACGATCGCGGCCAATAGCCATGCCAGCACGAGAAGAGGAACATGAGCGCTGACGGCCGCGTCCGTGATGGCTTTGGAAACGCCACTATCAATGAGTTCACGACCAAAGCCCCCGCCGGCACCAACCAGAAGCATGATCAGGGCTGTTGGGCCAAGACACTCATTGGTGAAGCGAAGAATGGTTTCCCGCGAAAATCCACGAGCCAGTCCCAGCACGTAAAACGACATGACGGTTGCCAGAAGCAGTGCAATGTCCGTGTTGCCGATGAAGTGCAGGAACATGTTTGGTGCGCTTCTCGGAGTCGTAAACATGTCCGCGGAAGAGCCGATCAGCATCAGAATGACCGGGCATGTGATGGTCAGAACCGTAACCGTAAAGCCTGGGAGGTTTGTCGGGATTTCACGCCGTACAAACTGTTCTGCCAACGCATTCTTTTCTGTGATGAGAACACGGGGGCTGATGAAGCGCGCGAATAGCGGGCCCGAGATGGCCGCAATCGGTGTTCCCAACAGAACGCCCCAGAAAATCGTTGTGCCCGTGTTGGCGTGATAGGCCGAGAGGGCGAGGAGCGTTGCGGGGTGAGGCGGGATCATGGCGTGCGTAACGGAAAGCGCCGCACCCATGGGAAGGGCCACTCGCAGCAGCGATGTTTCTGTTCGGGCTGCAAGAACGAAAGCGAGCGGGAAGAGCAGGACAACGCCAACTTCGAAGAAGACTGGCAGCCCCACGAGCAGGCCAATCACCATCATGGCCCAGTCGATCCGTTGACGACCCGCGCGCTCTGAAATTGTCAGGGCAATACGGTCCGCGCCGCCGGATTCAGCCAGCATTTTGCCAAGCATGGTGCCGAGCGCAATGATCGTGCCGACATGCCCGAGGACGTGCCCGGCTCCAGCCTCGAAAGACGCAACAACTTTGTCCGCAGGCATACCCGAGCAGAGAGCCAGCAGAATGGAGACGCTGAAGAGAACGATAAAGGGATTCAGACGAAAACGCGCAATGAGTACGACGACTGCAATGATTGCGGCTGTTGCCAGCAGAATGGCAAAGGTTGTTGTCATATGGAACGCAGCCCTGTCAGAACGAGGAAACAGTTCAGAAGCGGAAACCAGAAAAAACCGTTACGTGAGAGGCTCCTGCAGAGAACTGAAACTTTCTCAGACCCATACGCCGATTGCCTCAAAGAACGGATGTAAAGTCTGCGTCATGATCTCGACAGAAGGCTTCCACCATGGCTCAAGTGCGTGGGTTGAAGAATATGGAAGCTGTCAATTTTTAAATTATTCCTGCATTTTTCGCTCCTGACCCGACATTAAAGAAGCGTCTGAATGACGGGAACTTGAACGCAACGCATCAGTGAAGTGCCGCGTCAGGAGTCTGTACGGTGACAATGGCTACGGCTTTGTCTGTTCGTGCTACGATGCCGTACGTCTGAACGCATTGACCTCAAGGACCACACAATGATCCCGTTTTCCGTTCTTGATCTTTCAATCATCACGCGGGGCGCAGGCCCTCGTGAGGCGTTCAGGAATACAATCGATTTTGCCAAACTAGCGGAAAATCTGGGGTTTCATCGGTACTGGCTGGCTGAGCACCATTCCATGCCGGGAATTGCGTCCGCGGCAACGGCCATTCTGATCGGTCAGGTGGCTGGGGCAACGACCCGTATTCGGGTGGGCTCTGGCGGGATCATGCTCCCAAATCACTCGCCCCTTATTGTCGCAGAGCAGTTCGGAACATTGGAGACGCTCTTTCCGGGCCGCATAGATCTGGGTCTGGGCCGGGCACCAGGTGCTGACCAGAGAACGGCTCGTGCTTTGAGACGCGACCCGTCAGCGCCTGACAGGTTTCCGGAAGATGTGGTTGAGCTTCTGCATTACTTCGAGCCCATGGCGGCGGAAGATACGCATTTGATACGTGCCATTCCCGGAGTGGGCCTGCGCGTTCCGGTCTGGATTTTGGGGTCGTCTCTGTTTTCGGCCGTTCTGGCCGCCCAGTTGGGGCTACCGTACGCCTTTGCATCTCACTTCGCGCCAGCGCAGATGGAAGAGGCCATTGCTCTCTATAGGTCGCGGTTTGAGCCGTCCGAAAGATGCGCGCGGCCTCATGTGATGCTGACAGTCAATGTCATTGCAGCGGATGAGGAAGCAGATGGTAAGCGCCTGGCGACGTCACTATACCAGTATTTTATGGCTTTGCGCCGCGGGCGGCCTATCGCGTTCCCGCCGCCTGTCAATAATATCCTGTCGTCGTGGTCGGCAGAGGAGCAGGCGCTCCTTGAGCAGACGCTAGCTTATACGTTTGCCGGGTCCAAAGAGAGTGTGAAGGGACAGCTGAGACACTTCCTGGAACGTCACAAGCCTGACGAGTTGATGGTGGCAGTCCCGATTCATGATCAGGACAGCCGCAAGCGCTCGCTTGAAATTACAGCCAGGATCAAGGCAGACGTGGGGGCTTGATCAAGCCTCTCACATGCGCCGCTGCAGGTCCTGATGGATTTGAATGAACAGGTCTCTCTGGGCGTGGCTGCCACCAATGTCCTGCAAGTGAGGAAGCGCAGCGTTGAAGAAGAGTAGGGCTGAAGCGTTTTCATTGTGGAGATAGGCGTTCAGCCCACGGGCTAAAGGAATGCCTACCAGATCCCACGCTCGCTGATCTGGCAGGTTTTGCCCGGAGAGGCCCTCGATACGATGCAGCAGATGCTGCCCTTCCGGACGATGGGCACGGAGTAATCCGTAAAGATATTGCAGGGTCAGAAAGGGCTGACTGACATCGTCCTGTCGTGAAGCGAGCCAGTTCGCCAAATCCATCCATCGGTCTTCGACGTCAGCTCCCGCCAGCTCCAGACGGACCAGAAGGGATACTGCGCCAATCTGATCCTGTGAGAAGCTGCGTTCTCTGGTCCAGCAATGCTGGTCATAAACCGAAACAGCGTCGCTTACCCGATTGCGTGCAAGGTAAAAGAGAGCCAGATGCCACCATAGGTGGGTGTCCATGAAGGAGGTGAGCGTTTTCCAGCCAGCAGACCGCTCTTCAAGAAACGCGGTACCTTCATCAATGCGTCCCTGCGTCAGGAAAACATGAGCAAGGGCATGTTGGGCCCATGGCTCTGATGGATCCATGGCAAGAGCTGTGCGGGCAGAACGCTCAGCGGCAGGAAAATCATGGCACTGCTCATAGGCAAAAGCCAGCATACCGTGCAGGGCGGCAACGTCTCCGGCGGCGTCTTCGCTGCGCAGTGCAACGGCCAGCATGTCCTCAAAGCGACCCCGAATGAAATCGTGGTACTGGCGAAGCTTCAAAGTCACCAGATCGCGCGGCCACTGGGCGAGTATACGATCTGTCAGGCGAATAATAGCCTCTGGATCATCCGCAATAGAGGCCTCCAGAACTGAAAACAGAAGCTTTTCACGAGGAAGGGCATTGGTAACGGATTGAGCTGCGCGTTCATGATATCGGCGCGCTTCTGATGGAACATCACCTGTTTCAGATAGCATCCAGAGCAGACCGGCATAGGTGTTCGCCAGGCAGTCTTCTGACTGGTCTGCAACTTCGAGAATTTTGACCAGACGCAGGTCATATCCAAGGTAACCAAGGATAAAATCATTGATGCCAGCGATCGTGGACGCTTGGTCAGCAGAAATATCGTTGTTCAGAACGTCCTGTGTCATGGCGCCTCTCCCGGAGAGGAGGAAAGGCGCTGAAGTTCTCTTTCAATGTACTGGTTTACGATAACAGGCTGTTCCAGCATGATTTGATGACCACAGTCTGGCAGGATATCCAAGGTGCTGATGGGGATAAAATCATGCACTTTTCTGACTTCCGTCAGAGGGACGATGCCGTCGTTCTGACCCGCAAGAATATGCACAGGCTTGTCAAAATGGCGCAGGATTTCCGTATTGACCGGGCCTGCACCGGAGCGGACAGCATTGATCATGAACAGGTTGTTGCGCTTCGTCGCCTGACGCTCGGTTTGGAGTATCTCTGGATCTATGTCTGGAGCCCACGCCAGCTTTTCGAAGCGCGCCTGTAAAACCGGTCTCGCAAACGAGGCGAGCCAAAAGGGCAGACGGTCCATCCAGTTTCCAAACATCGGCCCCTTCAGGGACGTGGCAAGAGATGCCGGCCCCAACAGAATGAGGCCATCAACGGGTATGTCCTCTCCAGCAGCAAGTAATCCGGAAATCCATTCCAACGTGATGCGGCACCCGAAGGAATGAGCGACGATAATGCGTTTGCGGGAGGGGAAAGCTTCTAGAACAGCGGCAAGATCTTGTACCAAAAATTGACTGGAAAAAACCTGTTCATGCTTGGAGCGCGCACTCTCGCCATGTCCAAGCGCATCCCATGCGACGAGATTGACGGGCTCTTTGGAAAACCGGTCCCACTGCAGCCGCCACTGCTGACGGTTTCCGCCCAATCCGTGCACGAAAAAGAGCGTTGTGTCGCTTCCAGTCTGTTTTGAAGAGAGGGCAAGCCTGCGGCCTGGAACGCGGAAGAATGTTTCTGCTGGTGGAAGTGTCTCAGTCATGGCTGGTATTCCTCCCAAAACGTTCTTGCCACGTGGGGCGAGTGGACTCGCCTGGCAAGGGCGATGCCTCATAAACGCCGCGCGCAATCGCTCGGGTTGTGACCTGCGTGGCCGTATGCAGAATTTCGGTCCACGCCTCAATGGAAGCGGGCGCGGGTGCATCGCCTGTAGCGATGCCGAACACTGCGTCTCCGTCCTGCGGAAGATGCGCGGGGAAAACGCCACGTGCGACGCCATCCTGCGCCAGAATGGCCAGCCGTTTGGCTTGCGCTTTCGTCAGGGTGGCATCAGTTGCAATAACGCCGATTGTGGTTCCGGCGACGTAATTCGGCTTCATGCGGAGTTTGAGGTCATCTGCTGTCAGATGTGGCGGGTAACCGAGCCCTCCGAATTCAGCATCCTGTTCGAAAGGCGCGCTCCAGAAGTGAGGTCCGTCTCCAATCGTAGCCGTCCCGACAGTATTGACGACCATAAGCGCTGCGACCGTGTGGCCGCTGGAGGTTATGGCGCTTGCTGATCCAAGTCCCCCTCTTACGGTCGCAGTGGTTGCGCCAGTGCCAGCGCCTTCGGTCCCGAGTTTGAAGGGACCGTGACACGCTGCTTGTGCGGCCTGATAGCCTAGTTCTGCATAAGGCGAGTATCGCCCCCAGTCTTTGTCGCCGCCGTTCACAAGGTCAAAAAGACTGGCCTGCACCACAATAGGCACGCGGACCTGGCCGTTTGGCGGGGGAAGAGCGTCAAACTCTTCTCTTAGCCAGGCCTGCACGCCCGCGGTTGCATCCAAACCATACGTCGATCCACCGGATAGCACGATGGCGTGAATGCCATCCACCAGCATCTCTGGCTCCAAAAGCGCGTTTTCCCGAAGTGCAGGGGCTCCGCCAAGGAAGCTGCCTGAGGCGACAACTGGCCGGTCGAACACAAGCGCAGTAACGCCAGTTCTTTGTTGAACATTGCGCACATTTCCGACGCGAATACCGGGAATGTCCGTGATGAGATTATGGCGGATTTTGGAAGTCATGGCACGTGTGATTTCAGAGGGTGGCGTTAATGAGAGCGCGGGTTGTCGGGTGTTGAGGGTGCATCAAAACGTCCGCTGTGGGGCCCGTTTCGACAATTCTCCCACCATCTAAAACAGCAATACGATGTGAGATGTGCCGAATTACAGCCAAGTCATGGCTAACAAAAATATATGACAACCCATGACGCTCCTGCAGATCCAGCAAAAGGTTCAGAACGATGGCCTGAGTGGAGACGTCCAGCGCCGAAACAGCCTCGTCTGCCACGATAACATCAGGGCGGGTTACGAGCGCGCGGGCGATAGCGATACGCTGTCTCTGGCCTCCGGAAAATTCTCTAGGATAGCGGCTGAAGGCGTCTTTCGGCAGAGCCACGTCTGCCAGAACGTCAAGAACACGACGGTTCCTTTCTTCAGCACCTAAACTGGTCTGATAAAGAGGTTCTGCGACGATTTTTTCAACCGTCTGCCGAGGGTCCAGAGCTCCTTGTGGGTCTTGGAAAATCATCTGGATGTGGGGTCTGAAGCGGTGTCGGGCAGCGCCGGTGAGGGACGTAATATCCTGTTCTTCAAAGAAAATTTGACCACTTTTCGCACCGACTAAACCCGTTAGGATACGAGCCAACGTAGATTTTCCGCTGCCTGAGGACCCAACGAGCCCCAGTGTTTCGCCCTTATCTACGTGAAGCGAGACATCTTGTAGAATGATCTTCGGTTTCTGCGAGCTAAGCAGCGATGTTCCCCGGCCTGCAACATCGTACTGGATATGTCTGGCTTCCAGAAGATGGCTCATGGCTCCACCCCAGACGCCAGATTTTCTGGCACTGGCAGGCGTGTCAGCGGCGGATGGTTCACTCCGTGTAGGGACATGCTCAGTAAAGCACGTGTGTATGGGTGCTGAGGTGCTGAAAAAAGTGTTTCCGTCTTTGCACTTTCCACGAGTGTCCCGTGTTGAAGAACCAGAACATGACTGGCTTTATGGCGGATCAGGCCCAGATCATGGGAAATCATCAGAATGGCCATCTGATTTTCAGATGCCAGATCCTGGACCAGATCCATGACCTCGGCTTGGATTTGGCTATCCAGTGCGGTTGTGAACTCGTCAGCAATCAGCAGTGCTGGTTTGCACGCGATTGCGATAGCCAGGAGCACACGCTGTCGCTGACCGCCTGACAGCGTGTGAGGGTAGTCGTTTGCTGAAACCCCTGCGCGACTGAGGCCAACACGATCCAGAAGCTGATGAACGGCCTCTTTGATTTCGCGACCTGTCATGGCGGTGTGCAGTCGGAACGTATCCCCGATTTGCTGACCAATCCGGCGGACTGGATTTAGCGCGGTCATGGGCTCCTGAAAAACCATGGCAATCTTCTGACCGCGCAGGCTTCGAAACTGGCGCTCCGGAAGAGAAATGAGGTTCTGGTCTTCAAACAGAGCCTGACCTGATGTTTCAAAGCCATCAGGGAGCAATCCCATAAGCGCACGGGCAAGGGTGGATTTTCCCGAACCAGATTCTCCCGTGACAGCGACGGTTTCACCAGCGTTCATGGTGAAGGACAAAGGGTGCAAAATGGCTGTGGAGCCAGCACGAACTGACAAATTTTGAACGGACAGAAGATGGCTCATGATGGCTGTCCTTTCAGTCTATTGAAAGGGCGCTCCAGAAGGTCACGTAGGCCGTCGCCAAGCAGATTAAACCCGAGCACCAGAACCATCACGGTCACACCTGGAATTGCAACAAGCAGGGGATGGTCAAAAATATGGATTTGATAAGACGCGAGCGTTCGTCCCAGATCCGGCTGAGGGGGCGGTGCCCCAAGCCCCAGATAGGATAGGCCGGCTTCTGAGAGAATGGCCAACGCCAGAGAGGTCGAGGCATGAACGATCAGAATAGGCGCGATGTTTGGAAGAACATGCCGAAGGATCGTATTGATAGAGTTCAGCCCTGCCATGCGAGCGGCTGCAATGTAATCGAGCACAAGAATGGAGTGCGCAGCCTGTCGTGTAATCCGGATCTGGGCTGGGATGCCGAAAAGTGCAATAGCGAAAATTTCGCCAGTGGCAGAGGCGCCTTGCGCTGTGACGAGCATGGCGGCGATCAGAATAGGTGGAAAAGCCAGTCCCAGATCTGCTGTGTTCATCACGGCTTTGCCGCGTAAACCGCCGTAAGCCGCGACGAGCCCCAAGGCTGTCCCAATGACTGTCGCGAGTGTCACCGCGATTACGGCGATTACCGTGCTGTTGAAAGCCCCTGTCAGGACATAACTCGCAATGTCACGTCCGAACGGGTCCGTCCCCAGTGGGTGAGAGAAAGAAATCGGAGCGTAACGATGCGCGATATCAATCAGAGGAGAGCGGCCACCCCGCCAGATCCACGTAACTGTTGCCGGGACAAGGCACGCCAGAAGAAGGGTACTTCCAGAAATCAGGCTCCTGTTCGTGCGAAGCCGGGTCATGCCCTTTCTCCTGCAAGGCGCGGGTCCAACCAGCGAACAATGATGGAAAGTGCCAGATTGAGCAGCAGGACACCCGCGACAATCAGCATGACAAGATTTTGTACGACCGGAATGTCACGCTGGTTCACGGCTTCCAGAAGAAGTTTTCCGCAGCCCGGAATATTGAACACGCTTTCGACAATGATTGCGCCAGTCACCAGAACGGGAAGCTGAATGCCGATCAGTGTTAGCACTGGAATCAATGCGTTTGGAATGGCGATTTTCCAGAGAACGGCCGTGCGGCTGTAGCCTTGAGCGCGTGCTGTCCGGATAAAGTCCTGGTTCAGAACATCAATGAGAGAGGAGCGCATGAAGCGTGCCGTGATGGCTGCCTGTGGGATGGCGAGCGCGACTGTGGGGAGGAAAAGAGCTCGCAGTCCAGTAAAAAATCCTGCGTTCCAGCCTGTAAATCCTCCTGCGGGAAACCAGTGCAGTGTCAGGGAAAACAGCAGCGTCATCATCATGGCGAGCCAGAAATCCGGAATGGATTTGAGGAACTGCAACGTCGCCATGACGGCAAGATCAAGACCTTTTCCACGATGAGTGGCTGCGATGGCTCCCGTGGGTAACCCAATGAGAAGAGCGAGGCCCGTAGCCAGCAGGATCAGAGGGAGGGTGCTCTGGAAGCGCTCAAGGATCAGTCCACGAACGGGGACATCATAGGCGTAACTCGTTCCAGCCTCTCCATGCAGCAGGCCAGAAATCCAGCGCAGATACCGTGTTGCGGGGGAAGCATCGAGGCCTAGCTGGTGATGGAGAGCTGCGATGCTGTCCGGGCTTGCATCCAGCCCGAGCATCACTGTGGCCGGATCCCCCGGAAGTAGGTTCAACAGAGCGAACACGATCACACTGGCGACTGCGAGAACCACCAGTCTTCCTGAAATGGCAGAGGCAAGATTTGTCATCATGGTTGCCACGTCACATCTGCCATAGGGCAGGCTGCGATCTGCTGGTCGATCCATAAGCCGGAGATATGTCGGTTCAGAACGGTGTCCCGAGGGCGGGAATATAGGAAAACGTTGGGCTCATCCTGCGCGAGGCGATCCTGCATGGCGATGGAGAGGTGATGCCGATCCTCCGCGTTGTCGCTGGCTTCATACTGCTCGAATAGCTCATGAAACTGCGGGCTTTTGTAATGAAAATAGATGTTATCCCGATCATAGATCCCGATGTCGTGCGGCTCTGTATGGGCAATGACTGTCATGTCAAAAGAGCCCTGCCCAAAAACACGGCCCAGCCATGATGGCCATTCCAACGGCTGCAACGTAACGATCAGGCCAACCTGCTCCAGATAAGCGGCAACGATTTCGCTCGTATCGCGAGCATAGGTGATGGGCGGGTAAGAGAGCGTCAGTTGTGTTCCCGGTTTGATGCCAGCCTCTTTGAGAAGCTCCCGTGCACGTTCCGGATTGTATGGGTACCGATCGGGGAGTGCAGTGTAGTCTGGATCATTGGGAGCCATATGAGATTGCAGGACTGTCCCGTCTCCATCGGCCCCAGCCTGAATGAGGGCTTTTCGATCGATAGCGTAGGCAAGAGCCTGACGTACGCGTAGGTCATTGAATGGCCTGCGCGCATTGTTCAGTGCCAGAATGGCTTTGAACGGGAAGGTCCCGCGCACGACCTTGATGTTAGGATTTCCTGCAAAACGGCCAAGAATTTCAGGGGCAGGGAATGAGGGATAAGCATCCAGTTCTCCCGCCAGAAGCGCATTGCTGGCAGCAAGCGGATCAGGCATGAACCGGAATGTGACAGCCTTTAGTTCTGGCGCCTTTCCCCAATAATCGGGATTACGGGACAGCGTGACATGATCGCCTCTTTGCCAGGCTTGGAAGAGAAACGGACCTGTCCCTATGGGATGGCTGGCGTTCTTGTCTGCTGATGAGGGTGACAGGATGGAGGCATCATTCCACGCAAGCTCATAGGTGAAGCTGCCATGGGCTTTTTTGAGTGTGATATCTGCGTGGGTAGTGTCGGGACAGTTCACATCCGCGATGTTTGTAAAGAATGTACGGTCGGGGTTTGTGCTGGACGTCGCCCCTGCACGCAAAAGGGAAAACCGCACATTTTCACAGGTGAGAGGAGTTCCATCATGAAAATGAACGTTTTCTTGCAAAGTGAAGTGATAAACGCGGCCTTCATCTGAGACAGTCCAATCCCGTGCAAGCAGGGGTTGGACGTGCCCGTCACGGTCCAGCCGGGTCAGGCCTTCAAAGACGTTGTTGTATGTGATTGTGCCGATGGCCTCGCTTGGGCTGCGGGTCGGGTCCAGGCCAGGCGGCTCAATAGAGACGCCAATGCTCATTGTGTCGCGCGTCTGAGCCAGCGCAGACGTGCCCAGACTCAGGCCTGCCATGGTTAAAAGCGCAAAAGTTGACTTCATGGGGTCTCGCCGGGAGCCGGGCGCTTGAGGCCAAGATGCTCGCGCAGGGTGGAGCCTTCATAGGCTGTGCGAAACAGGCCGCGTCTCTGAAGTTCTGGCACCACATGATCCACAAACGTTTCAAGGCTTTGCGGCAGAATGGGAGGCATGACATTGAACCCGTCTGCCGCGCCCTCCACAAACCACTCTTCAAGCTGATCTGCAATCTCCTTTGGGCCACCATAAATGGACCAATGGCCGCGAGCGCCGCTGACTTCGAGGTAGAGGTCGCGCAGGGTCATGTTGCGCTTCTTGGCCATTTCTACGAGCAGTGTCTGGCGGCTACGGTTTCCGTTGAAGTCTGCTGGAGCTTCTGGAAGGGGGGCATCAAGGGGGAGGCCACGGAGATCTGTGCCCGTCATGCCGCCAAGCAGAAATAGCCCGACGTCAGGGTGGGTAAGTTCGTCAAGTTCAGCCTTCAGATCTTCCGCTTCCATCTGTGTGCGACCAACAAGCGGATAGACGCCTGGCATGACTTTCAGGGATGCGGGGTCTCGCCCAATTTCCCTCATACGGCGGTGGAGATCGAGGCGGAAAGCTTTTGCTTCCTCAAGGTCTTGCTGGGCGGTGAAGACCATTTCGGCAGTTTCCGCAGCCAGTTGGCGGCCTGGTTCAGAAGAACCCGCCTGCACAAGAACGGGTCTGCCCTGTGGCGAGCGGGGGATGTCGATCTGACCTGCTGCAGAGAGAAACTCGCCCTTGAAGTCGAAGGGACGTCGGCCTTCTGGCGCAAAAAAGGCGCCGCTTTCTGTGTCTCTCAGGAAGGCGTCATCGCTCCAGCTATCCCAGAAGTTTTCTACAATTTGTGCAAACTCTCGGGCCTGACGATAACGGTCCGCATGCGGGACATGGCTCGGACGTCCGTAATGAATGGACTCCTTGACGTTGGCTGTCGTGACAAGGTTCCATCCGGCACGTCCGCCGCTGATCTGGTCAAGTGAGAGGAACTGCCGCGCGAGGTGATAGGGGACAGAGTATGTTGTGCTGACAGTGCCGATCAGACCAATCTTATCTGTTGTGGCAGCAAGCGCGGCAAGAAGCGTTAAAGGTTCGAAAGATGCTGCATATGTCATTCTGCGGAAGCCATCGATTGTGGCTTCGTCGATGGAGCTTGTAAAATCTGCGATGAACACGGCATCAAATAATCCCCGTTCAGCAAGGCGTGCCTGTTCAAGCTGACGCTTGAAATTGCTTCCTGCATCAGGGGCAGATCCAGCATGACGCCAAGCCGCCGCATGATGGCCGGTAGGGAGAAGAAATGCGGCGAGTTTCATCTGGGAAGCCATGGATCTTGATCTCTTGTTTTCAACGCGTTCAGAAACACAAAAAAATTGTTGCATTCACAACATAACCTGTTGTGAATCGTTTTTCTATCCCTTAAACGCAATTAAATAGTTGTTTTAAAGAACGACGAAGAAACTTAGTTATTAGGCGGAACCGATGCACGACGTCCTCACTGCTCCGTACCGCAGGAATGCCCTCCTTGTTCGTGGGCGTATCGCACTGATTTCCAGCGTTGCATTCCTGCCGCTCTGGAATGTTGCTGCGGCTGCGGAAGAGAATGCTACGAAAAAGCCCACCCAGGCTGCGTCACGGAAGGGAAGCACTGTCCCTACGGCTGCTCATTCCCAGATTGCATCCAAAGTGCATGCGGCTGAACCTTCACGGGTGGAAAATGTTGTCGTGACGTCTGAGCGTCGTGCAGACAGCCCGCAAAACATTGGTACATCAATCAGTGTGGTTTCCGCAAAAATGCTGGAAAACCGAAACATTAACAATGTGTTCGATCTCCAGTATGCCACGCCATCACTTCAGATCCAGCCTTCCTATGGAAGTGGACAGTTCACGTATACCATCCGTGGTGTAGGCTTCAACAACTACTCCAGTAACAATTCCCCAACAGTCGGTATCTATATCGATGAGGTGGCAAACCCGGTTCCGTTCGGCATCAATGGAATGATGTTTGACATGCAGCGCGTGGAAGTTCTGCGTGGGCCTCAGGGCACGCTCTATGGACGCAACACCACGGGCGGCGCCATCAATTATATTACGAATAAGCCCACCGACAAGCTGGCTGGGGGCCTGAGTGCTCAGTATGGCCGTTTCGATAGCGCCAAGATCGACGGTTATATTTCCGGCCCAATCAATGACAAGCTGAAATTCCGTCTCTCCGGCGAAACACAGCAGGGCGGGGCGTGGCAGTACAACCCTGAAGCGCAAGCGCATCTTGGCAACGTCAATCGTGGGGCCGCCCGCTTGTTGGTGGACTATGCACCGTCAGAGAGCTGGAAAATCGAATGGAATCTGCATGGCAGCCGTGACCGGTCTGACGGAACAGGGGTTTACGCCTGGCGCCCGATTACCAGCCTGAGTTCGACTAATCCAATGCCGGCATCTACCAGTCGTTACAACACGCGCTGGGGCACATCTGCGCAGTTTGCCAAGGAAACCGGACTGACACCGGACCAGAAGCCTTACAGCCATATTGATACGGGCGGGAGCAGCTTGCGGGTTGAGAAGCACCTTCGTGATTTCACGATCACGAACCTGGCCAGCTATGACTACATGCAGCGGAATGAATACGACAATTTTGATGACTCATCGCTGTCACTCGCCGATGTAAAATTTAACACGCGCGCCAATGTGGTGGCAAATGAACTGCGGTTCTCATCCAATACGTCTGGGCGTCTTCACTGGATCGATGGCATTTACTACGGGCACCAGTGGTTGAATGATCGCTACCAGTCTGGCTTTGAAGCGCTCTATAATACAGATGGCGATGTCCGTTATTCACAGACGGTCAATACCATCAGCGGATTTGGTCAGGTTACGTATGACCTGACGCCAAAACTGCAACTGGTCGGCGGAATTCGTGTCGAACACGAAAAGCGCACCCTCGACAATGTGTATGCGCATTATCTGGTCGGGGGCGTCGTCACGAACCCGAACAACTCTCTGGCTCAGCAGTCTCAGTCCTATACGCTGCCATCTGCAAAGTTCAGCGTTCAGTATCATCCGTTCAGTCATGACATGACGTATTTCACCTTCAGCAAAGGTGTAAAATCCGGTGGCTTCACGGTGTACAACTCATCTGACGTTACGCAGATGACCAACCCATTCAAGCCTGAGCAGCTTTATTCTTTCGAAGTGGGCAACAAGCTGATCCTGCCGCGGTATAACCTGCGAGTGAATGCTGACTTCTTCTACTATGACTATTTTGACCGTCAGGTTCAGTCCATCGCGTACAGCCCGACCACGGGCTCTGCCATTGGCCTGTTCGTCAATGCGCCACGTTCCCACATGTTTGGTGGGGAATATGAAGTCGAGTGGTCTCCGGTCCCTGGGCTGCATGTGGCGCAGTCTGGCGCTTATGTTGAAGGCGCATACGATGAGTTCAGTGCGGTCACGAGTTCCAGACGAGTTAATGGTGTCTGGGTTGGCGTGAAGCAGGACGTCTCCGGACGTGGCATTGAAGTCCCGCATTTCACAGCCAATGGTTCTGTGGATTATACGTGGCGCGTCGGCAAATACGACCTCGTTTCTGGTGTTGATTACAGCCTGCGTACGACGAGTACGGCCCTGAACTCTGCCAATACGATTCCGGGATATACCCTCTGGGGTGGATATATCTCTTTTGCCCCGCATAAGGGGCACTGGAAGATCGAGGGCATTGGTCGCAACATCACGGACAAGCATTATGACGTGACGCGCGGCTATTTTGTGGGTGGCGACAACATTGCAGTTGCTGGCCGGCCAGCAACCTGGGAAGTGCGCGTTCGCGCAGACTTCTGAAAAAGCGAGGGATGGCGTTCTTGCCATCCCTCTGATTTTTTCAGAACGAGGCCGCCACCGTGCCAAAGAACATGCGTGGCGGTGTAGGATAACCCACATACGTTGAGCCATCTCCCGCGGTGATGGTGGACCAGGAGCGCGTATTCGTCAGGTTGCTGACGTTGAACTGGAGTTTGAGGCTCTGCATGTGCGGGATATGCTTGAACGTATAACCAGAGCTGAAACCAAGCTGGAACCTTGGTGGCACCATGACGGTATTGGTAATCGTACCTGGACGAACACCCATATAGGTTCCGAAGAGCTGAGCGTTGAAGCCTGCCTGATTGTAGTTGATGGCGAACTTGTCAGACCAGACAGGAATAGCCGGGACTTTCTCGCCTTTTGTCGCGTAAAGCGTGGTGCCGTCCATGAAATCGCTGCCGTAGATGCTGCTGACATAGGATACGGCATCATAGATTGAGAAGTGCTGCCCGAACCGGAGTGTGAATGACAGATCCATACCATTTGTCGAAACGCTGCCCAGGTTGGCGACAGTGCCACCAACGCCGGAAATTCCCTGATTAGGTGGCTTGATCGAGCCAAGGCGATTGAAGAAATCGACATGATAATATTCAAGCTGACCACTGATCCCCGTGAGTGGGCCAAGAAACAGCGGTCGATTGGTTCGAATACCAGCTTCATAGGTCCAGGACGTTTCTGGTTTTCCTGTTTTCTTGAAGTCTTCAAATGCATCCTGACTGGTCACAGCCCAAGGTGACGTGCTGCCATATCCGGTCTGGGCAAACGAATTCATGTTTTCCTGAATGTTGGCGAATAACTGCTCATGTGGCGTGAAGCTCCACAAGGCACCGAAAGCGGGAAGGAAGGGTTTGTAAGACGGGATCGTTCCGCCAGCCACTGTGTGGGTGCTGGTATCGACAATCGTTTTTGCACCTTTAACAGATGATGCCAGAGACTGCGGCAAAGCAGCGACGGGCAACGTGCCGTTGGTATAAACCATCTCGGACTTGAAGCCTGCTGTCAGGGTCAGATGGGGCGTTACGCGCCAGCTATCCTGCAGGTGTGTGACAAACGTGTTCGTGTAAAACGCATTCATCCACTGAGTAAAAAGAGGATTGGTCGCGCGCTTATACGGCGTCAGCGTGTCCGTTGCGGTGAGCGGATACCAAAGACGCCCTTGTGTATTGTTGTTGCGTTCGTACCATCCGCCAACCTCAATATTATGGTGGCCCAGATGATAGTGCAGGGTGCTGGTCAGGCCTCCGCGATAGTCTTCATACTCCGTCGTACGAACAGCAAAACCTGTTCCGCCGGTTGCATTCCAGACCTTCGGATCAATTCCGGCATTGCTATACGTAAACTGACCATTCTTGATGTATTTGGATCCAGTAGGGTCCAGGTAGCTTCCAAGGATTGTCAGGATAGCGTTGGTGCGAATAGACGTTGCGACCACGCCCGCGCCATCGTCATAGTGAAAGTAAAGCTGGTTATCCCACGTTAGGTTTGGAGAAAATTTGTGCGAAATTTTCAGATAGGTGAGGTAATCGGTTCGCTGCGCTGCTGAGTAATAGTATTTATTATTGGGCGTTCCTGGGGCTGCGGGTTTGGAGGTCATGGCAGGGTAGTTGGCCATGGCAGCGTTCAAATCAGGGAAAAACGCACCGCGAGCATAGAGGTCTGTGGGCGCCGTTAGTCCTTGTGTGTTGGGCTCTGCCTTGTCCTGCCAGTCAAAATACGCCGTGATGGTGGTGTTTTTACCTTTATGAACAAACTTGCCATTTACCTGATAGCCACCCTGATTGTTTCCTGCACCAAGATTCCAAGGTCTGGCATCTTGCCGTGAGAAAGAAACATAGGCCGCGTTTCCGTTGCCAAAATTACCAGTGTCTAGACGGGCATAGGTGCGAAACGTGGAATAGCTGCCGAAAGTCTGCCGGATTGTTGCGCCGGCTTTTGCTTTCGGGTCCCGCGTATTGAACTCAATTGTTCCGCCCAGGTTACTGGTGGACGCTGTTCCGAGTGCGCCCGCCCCAGAGGAGAGGGACGTTTGGCCGATATTTTCGCTGATGGCGGCTCGTTGCGGAGAGAGGCCATTATAATTGCCGTAAGCGCCCGCACCGAGCGGCACACCATCAAGGGTGTAGCCAAGCTGGCTGTTGGAAAAACCGTGAACGTAAATGCTTGAGTTCTGCTCGTTGTTGCCCCACGGATCAACATTGTTGAATGTCACGCCAGGTAGAAGATCCAGCGCCTGCATCGGGTTCTGACCCGGCATCATTTCCTGCATCTGGTCGCCGCTGATGCTCAACACAGACCGTGTCCGATGGCCTGTCGCAACAATCTGCTCAATGTCGCGCTCATCACAGGTCCGCGATGCGCGTATGCGCTTTGGGGGGCGTTTTGTAGAGGCACCACGTCGAATGACCATTCCGCCGCCTGGAGCAACCTCGGCAACCAGGCCGATCCCACTGAGCAACCGCGCTACGGCTGCCTCAACTGACAGGGCGCCATTAACGGACGGAGCCTGAAGGTGGTCCACCAGTTCAGGAGAGAAAATGACACTCTGGCCGGTCTGTTGGCTCAGGGATTCCAGTGCCTGTGCCATTGGCTGACGGTTAATGTGAATATTCGCTGTGGCTGACGGTGTAGCCAGAGCAGAATGGGTCAGAATGGTCGTCCCTACAGTCAGAAGCAGAACTGCGCGAAGGGGGCACCGGACGTTGACGGCCATGTATTCTCTATCCTGTTGGTGATCGCAGAAGGCGATCTCAACAGGAAGACAAATGAAAACTGAAAAACCTCAGCATTGTTCAACGGTTTTCATGAAACCGTCATAAAGCACGAAAGATGAAAACGTTTCCCTGTTCCTGGAGCGTCAAGGGAAGAAGGCGCGGAAGCATCCGCAAAAACATCTCGCCCTGCGACACAAAATAAACCCCGCTTAACCGCATATTTGAAACAGTTGGCGACGCCAGGATGATCTGACGTTGGCTATACCGTCGGATTTCTGAAACAGCCTCCTGCAGAGGCGTATTGCGGAAAATCAGACGTCCGGTCTGCCAGGAAAGAAGCGCTTCGATGTTGGGATAATCGATGCTCACCGCACCATCCTGGGCAATTCGAAAGCGCTGCCCCGTGCGGATCCAGATATCATCTGCGGCAGTTGTTCCGCTTCGGAGCAATATCCTGCCCCGAAGTGCCGTGATGTCTGTGCAGTTCTGTTCCATGCGGACATTCGCTGAGGTCTGTCGTGAGAGCCGAACTGTGACGTTTCGAACTGAGAGGTGGAAATCTGATGAGCTTTCAGGGGAAAGCAGCACTTGCCCGTGCTCCAGTCTCGCGCGGTGCCCATCTTCAGACAGCGTCATCCGGCTTCCTGAATCCAGGAGGCATGTGCCGTAATTAGGCAATGCAATGCGAAGAGTATGCCCAGTCGATGCCTGCAGAACACGGGATGCTCTGGCAGTCTTGTTCATCGGCACAAGTGCGATGAGAGCAGCTGAGGCAAGGGCCAGTGCACTTCTACGCCCTAACGAAAAACCATGCGTATCTAAGCGTTTTGCGGGCGTTGCAGGAATGCTTTGTGTTGGAACCCCGCCGCCAAGCTCCCAGTAATCCGTCAGGAGTTCAAAAGTATTGGCGTTACAGGTGTCCTCACGCATCCACTGTACAAAGCGGGCACGGTCCGTGTCGTTACAATCATCAGCGTGCAGGCGCGCAATCCAGAGGGCGGCCTGTTCTCGAACTGCGAACTGCTTTTCGGAAGGCATTAATGGTCCATCCAGGAAGCAAGAAAGACAAGGGCTTTTGCAATATGCTTTTCCACGCTGCTTTCGCTCATTCCCAGCGTTAAAGCAATCTCCCGATACTTCATTTTTTCAACACGATTGAGAAGAAAGGCCTGCCTTGTCTTTTCGGGAAGCTGTCTGCAACCCTCGTGAAAGCGACCCATTCTTTGGCCTGACGCATAAACGTCTTCCTGGGATGGCCCAGGATCTTCTATTTCTAATGTAATATCCCGATCATCGCTGAAAGATTGTAGGCGCGATGAGGCTTTTTTCAAATCATTGAGATGCAGGTTGAGCGCACTTCTGGCGATGTATGCTTCCGGATGCGTCACGTCGTCTTTGGCGCGTTCATAATAATTCGCCAGCGCCGTCTGCAGATGATCCTCCGCATCGTCGCGATGTGTCAGGCTTTTGATGCGGCGGCAAAGGCGCAGCCATTCCTGCTGACAGGGAAACCAGTTTTCCGCCAAAGCTTCTATCATCCTGTTTTAAAGATGGACTGCCTGCAGCGCTCCATTACGGATTTTGGCGGGATGGGTCTGTGACAGTTTCATGAAAAGAGGCTGAAGGGCATGGGCAAACGCTCTCATTCGCTGTCTTGGAAAGAGTGCGACCGCTCGATTTCAGCGAAAGATTTTCCATCATGCTTTTAAACCGCCGACGGGTATTGACAGGTTTGGGAGCAGGGCTCCTGTTTTCCTACCGCCTGAAGCAGTTGTCTGCTGCCGCCCCGCATAATCTGGACAAGACTCCTGAGTTTGATGCATCGCCCTTTCAGTTGGGTGTAGCATCCGGAGATCCGGCACCAGACGGTTTCGTAATATGGACACGCCTTGCGCCGCACCCGCTGGAAGAAGCGGGAGGAATGAAGCGCCTGAAGCCTGTTCTGGTGGACTGGGAAATTAGCGAGGATGCGCGTTTTTCAACACGCCTGCGGTCGGGGCAGACCATTGCTCACCCAGAACTCGCTCATTCCGTTCATGTTGAAGTTGATGGGCTCCAACCAGATCGGCCTTACTGGTATCGTTTCCATATTGCCGGACATGAGAGCCCGATGGGTCGCGCCCGTACTTTGCCGTTGCCCGGTGCAAGCGTGCAGCGTGTAAGGTTCGCCGCCGCAGGGTGTCAGCACTACGAATTTGGGTATTACAGTGGCTGGCGAGCTATCGCGAACGAGAACGTCGATTTTGTTTTCCATTACGGGGACTATATTTACGAAGGAGCCGATATTGGGGCAGGCGTACACACCGTTTATGGAAAGCCATTTACGGCGGTCCGTCGGCACATCGGGCCAGAAATCTATTCCCTCGACGAGTATCGCCGCCGTTACGCGCAGTACAAAATTGACCCGGACCTACAGGCTGCTCATGCCGCTGCGCCATGGCTGGTAAGCTTTGATGATCATGAAGTTGATAATAACTGGGCAGGGGATACCGATCAGGACGGTACTCCGGCGGATATTTTCCGTCTGCGTCGGGCATCCGCCATGCAGGCCTATTACGAACATATGCCCCTTCGTATCAGTTCTCTTCCAGATGGCAGTCACATGCAGATGTACCGAAGCTTCCGCTTTGGTGATCTGATGAATACGTTCGTGTTGGATACCCGTCAGTACCGGAGCGATCAGGCTTATGGTGATAAAGACGTTCCGCAGGGACCGGATGTCTGGTCACCCGAACGCACAATGATGGGACAACAGCAGGAGGCCTGGCTTTTCAACGGGCTGGGACAATCTGACACGCGGTGGAACCTGCTGGCGCATCAGGTGATGGTTATGGATCTTGCTCACCGTAAGTCAGCCCATTCGGAACTGCTTTACAGCATGGATCAGTGGTCCGGTTATATGCATAGCCGTAACCGACTGCTTCAGTTCATCGGAGAGCACTGCCCCGGAAACGTGGTCAACGTGACGGGCGACGCACATCGGCATTATGCGGGCAATCTCGTGATTGATCCCGCCAAGCAGAAGCCGGTCTCCGTGGAATTTCTGGCGACGTCCATTTCTTCAGGCGGTGATGGCGTTGGAGATAATGACGCCCATAGCCAGTCGGTTCGGCGTGAAAACCCGCATCTTAAGGCAACGACAGACAAGCGTGGCTATGTGTTGTGCGATGTTGGCCGGGATGTCTGGCGAGCAGATCTTAAAACTCTGGATCAGGTGAGCAATCACGAGGGACAGCTCTCAACCTACGCCAGTTTTGCAGTTGAGCGTGGCAACCCAGGCCTTCAAAAGGCCTGAGCGGATATGTCGACCATCAGGGCGTTTCGTCCTGATGGTTTGAAGTCATGCGAAAGCAGGTCAGCAAGCCTGCGAGAGAGGTAAAGAACAGAACTAGTCCCATCGGTAAGGCACTGGTTTTGCTCAGCCCGACGAGAGGAGCAGCAACGCCGCCAACCAGGAGGTTGAGAGAGCCGAGGATGGCACTCGCACTTCCTGCACGGTGGCCTTGCTTGGCAATGGCGAGAACAAATGTAGCCGTCAAAATCATGCCGATGCACGTCATGTAAAGGAAGATGGCTGCCACCAACAGGAAGAGCGGTCCTTTCAGTGTCGCATTAAGCGTGATCAGTGCGGCTGCGGTTGTAATGCAGATCACGGATGCCCGGAGCATTGTATTGGTGCGCGCCATGCTGCCTGCACGGCCAATCAGCCAGCTCCCCCCGACGAGTGCCAGACCATTGATTCCAAACAGAAGACTGAATGTCTGGGGCGAGACGCCGTAGATGTCCTGATAGACGAAGGGCGTGCCGGCCACATAGGCAAAGCTGCCGCCATGGATCAGCCCCACAGTCAACGCATGCCCAATGAATTCCCGGTCCGTCAGGAGGCTATGGAATGTCTCTAGCGTCGAGCGTGCTGAATTGGGCAGGCGGCGGTGTAATTCAAGAGTTTCATTCAGGCGCCCGCCGACCAGACCTAGCGCCACGATGCCAAAGCCGGTCAGGAACCAGAACATGGTGCGCCATGTTGCTGATGGCAAAGCCAGAATGGCTCCACCCATCATTGGTGCCACCATGGGGGCGACAGCATTGATGATCATCAAGCGAGAAAAGAACCGTGCGAGGTCCGGCCCATTAAACACGTCCCGCACCACTGCCCGCGACAGAACCAATCCGGCTGATGCGGTGAGGCCCTGGAGAAAGCGGGCGACGATGAACGCTGTGATGCTGGATGAAATGGCGCAGAACAGGGATGACAGCGCAAAAAGCGCCATCGCTGCCAGGAGCGGCCCTTTCCGGCCGCGTGAGTCGCTGAACGGTCCCACCATGAGCTGTCCCAGCGCCAGCCCGATCAGGGTGCTGGTCAGGCTGAACTGAACTGCGGTCTCTCCAGCGTGAAAATCATGCCCGATACTGGGGAAACCCGGCAGGTACATATCGATGTTAAGCGGACCGAGACACGTCAGCAGTCCGAGGATGAGGATAAGATCCCGTTGGGCGGGACGTGATGTCTCGGTAGTGGGATCAGTCATGGACTGGAACCTTGATAATGGTGACGCCAGAGGCCGTCATGCGGGTGAGCTCGTCTGTTGGGGCATCATCGGTAACGATCAGGGTCTGGACAGTTTCAAGAGGGGCAACGGGGAAGCGCCCCCCGGACCCGATCTTGCTTGCTTCGGCCATGATCACCACGCTTTCGCTCCGGCTCAGAACCTCACGTTTGAAGGCGGCTTCTTCATGATCCCAGACACTTGGTCCTTCGGCGGAAATGGCCCAGACGCCCAAAGAGCAGAGATCAAAACGGTAATGCTGAAGGGACTGGACGGCGACTGACCCTGTCACGCCACCCGTTGTTCCTTCCAGACGCCCGCCAATCATAATGGTTTCAATCTGGTCTGCGTCGCTCAGGGCAACAGCAACGGCGGGACTGGGTGTGACCACAGTCAAAGGTGTATCGCGGGGAAGCGATCCAGCCAGAGCAATATTGGTTGAGCCAGTGTCGATGAAGACAACCTGCCGCGGCTTGAAAAGCGTTGCGGCCTGCCGTGCGAGGGCGTTCTTCAGTGGAACCTTTTCGCCCATTCTCGCCCGGATATGAGACGCATTGGGCTGTAGCCGCAGTGCACCGCCATAAACGCGGCGACATTCTCCTGCTTCAGAGAGCTCACGCAGATCGCGCCGGATCATATCGACCGGGACGGTCCATTCCGTGGCCAGATCAGCCGCGACAACACGCCCGTGGCTTCGCAGACGGGCGCGAATGTGGCTGAGACGTTCGTCCTTGAGAATGGGACTTTCTCCGAAACGGGTTAAAACACGCGCAAACCGTCATAAACGCGCATAACCTGTCAAGAAGTTTTGCATGTCCCTCCGTTTTGAAAGGGAAGGTGTGGCAGATCAGAAACTCAGGACAGCATCCAGATTGAACCACAGCATGTTGTTCGTCCCGTTATTCACCGTTCTGGAAGAGACTGTGCCGGATTGATTGAAGGGGTGTGTTCCATTCAGGGATTTGTCCAGACGGATTTCAGGTCGGAGGGTCAGGCTGGCTGGACCCAGATGTCGGTTGATGAAGGTGGGCCGGTACGCCACCCCAACTGTCAGGTCTCCGTATGTGGTCGGCAGGGCGTTATAATACTCGAACGGGCGGTTTCTCAGCGAGTTTGTGTAGGACATGTCGCTGGAATACTGGTTGATGATGCCGCCAGTGTTGTCTCGGAAGATCTCACCTCGGACGTTGAGTGTGAGGGATGGCCGGATGTCCCACGACAGATATGAAGAAACGCCATAAGCATCGTCGCGCGACGCATCGTCGTGCAGATAGAGGGCTTCTGCCATCACGGACAATGCATCTGTCACGTGATAAGTGGCGAGAAGGTCCGCGTTATACTGCATGAGATCGTTGGCGGATCGCCCGATGCCTGCACTGTTCCATCCGGCGGGTGAAACGATCGTGCGGCCATTATTTGCCTGCGGGCCGAAATGGCCAATAGCATGGACATTCAGCTTGCCGCCCATCAGATTATTCCACGCAAAGCCAAAGTAGCCTTTGGGGCGGCTATTGTTTCCAGCGCCTCCGAAGGTTGTGGAATTGCCTGTATCGATGCCCAGGATCCAGTCCATGTGATGGCTTAAATGCATCGTGGCCACGACGCCTACCGTCTCGAAGGGAACGATATAGTCGGCGGCGTAATTGAAAGAATAGAACGGACGGGCGAGGGCTGGTGTGCCTTCAGCGCCCATCAGGCCGTACATTTGACCGGCCTGGAAATCGATGCCGTGATGGAAAATCCATGGCGTGTGGATGTCGATATGGGCCTGTGTGGGTGCCCACTGGTACAAGCCGCTAATCGTGCCGTCGCCCATTCCGATCGTTGGGTCGAAACGTGAGTCAGATCCGTACATCATCTCTACGACAAACCCGATCCCGTAACCGCTTCCGATGGAGGTGACGGGATGCGACAGAGAGCCCATGATCTGGTTAAGGGTCACGGTATTCGCGCGATCCAGATAAAACTGCCCGAAATTCCGTCCAGATTTAGTCCACGGGTTCCCGCTGATACCAGCTTCGACCGTGAGATGTCCGACCAGCCCATCCCAATAAGTAAGGGGACGTCCTGCTTTGGGAGAGAAAAGATTTCCGGCTTTCAACGCCGGAAGATCAGGATCTCCGGCATCGTTCGTATGGGATGCTGTTGGCGATGGGGTAGGGTGATTGGGATTGGGCGTGCCGTTTGGCGTGATCGTCGTGTTTGAAGAGGCCGCCGCCTGCGCATAGGCGAAAGACGGCAGGGCGGTTCCGGCTAGCAGACAAAAGACTGCCATGACGTGTTTTTTTGACACGCGAAATTCCGTTCCTGAAGGTTTCGGAAGGGTCGTGAGGAAAAACGGATCAGATTTCTGAGGCTGCCTGCTTCTGCCCGTTCTGGTATTTCCGCATGAAGAAGAGGCTCAGTATCGTCATGAAGGCCATGTAAATCAGGCAGACTTCCGGGTTGTAATACGTGACGGCGACCAGAAGGATCACTGCGCCTGCCAAGGCAATACCCGGAAGAACGGGGTAGAGCGGTGCACGATAACTCCGCGCAAGATCTGGCTCCATCTGGCGTAGGCGAAACAGGCTTACCATGCTGAGAATATACATCGTCAGCGACCCAAAGACGGCCATGGTGACAAGCGTTGCCGTCAAAGACTGGCCGTGGATCGAAATGACGTCATCAGAGAAAATGGCAGCAATGCCAATAACGCCACCGGCAATGGTCGCGGTGTAGGGTGTGTGGAAGCGGGGATGCACTTTGCCGAGAACAGCGGGCAGAAAGCCAGCCCGCGCCATTGCGAAAATCTGGCGAGCATATCCCATGATGATCCCGTGCAAAGACGCGACAAGTCCAAACAGACCCAGCCAGACCAGCATATGCAGCCAGCCGCTATGTGCGCCGACAACATGCTTCATCGCCTGAGGCAGGGGATCATTCAGGTTGGCCAACGCATGCCAATCCCCCGCACCACCAGCAAATACCATGACGCCAAAAGCCAGTGCGACCAGCGTTAGAACCCCTGCAACATAGGCGATGGGGATGGATCGGCGAGGGTTGCTGGCTTCTTCCGCCGCCATGGCGACGCCTTCGATCGCCAGGAAGAACCAGATGGCAAAAGGAATGGCCGCGAAGATGCCACCCATGGCCTCCAGTCCGAAATGAGGTGCAACGCCCCATCCATCGTGCAGGAAGTTGTCCCATGAAAAAGCGGGAGCAACGACGCCCATGAATACCAGCAGCTCAATGATTGCGGCGATTGTGATGAACAGTTCGAACGTGGCGGCAATATGGACCCCCACGATATTGAGCGCCATGAAGACGATATAGGCGCCCAGTGCTGCCACCTTTGGGTTCAGATGAGGAAACTGAACGTTCAGATAGGCTCCGATGGCAAGCGCGATGGCTGGTGGTGCGAAAATGAATTCAACCAGTGTGGCCAGACCGGCAATCAAACCACCCCAGCGGCCAAGCGCACGCTGGCTGTAAGCAAACGGGCCCCCTGCCTGCGGGATGGCACATGTCAGTTCCGTGAAGCTGAAAATGAAACTGGTATAAACGAGCGCGACAAAAACTGTGGCAATCAGAAAGCCTAACGTCCCCGCTGTTGCCCAGCCGTAGCTCCATCCAAAATATTCACCCGAAATGACGAGACCAACCGCAATTCCCCAGAGATGAAACGCACTAAGGGACTTGTTGAGATGCGTCGGAGCAGTGCTCATTGGTCATTGTCCTTTTTCAGGGTGGGAGTGGTGTTTTCAATCAGAGGGGCATCTGGCGCCGCATCTTTGAGGCCGACGCCAGTGAGTTTCAGATGGCGGGCTTCACGCATGAGCCAGGCCAGTTTTGTCGCGGCGGCGGGAATGGTCATGCCATGAGCATGAATGTTGGAGAGGCAGTTCCGTGCTGAATCCGGGCAGCCCACAAACGGCGCATATGTCAGGTACACGCCCAGACTATCCGCGACGCTGAGACCGGGACGTTCGCCAATCATCATCACAACCATTCTCGCTCCGAGAGTGACGGCAATTTCGTCCCCCAGAGCGACGCGTGCCTGTGTTGCAATAACCAGCGGGGCGATTTTCCAATCCGGAAGGCGGCTCTTCATGGCCCGAAAGAGCGGAGTAGCATTTTGCTGGGTGGCAAAAGAAGACAGACCATCGCCCGCGACGAATACTACGTCCCAGTCACCTTTTGTGAGAGTGCCGAGCGTTTCTGGGGCCAGCCGGCGGCCAAGATCGGGGCGACGCAAATAGGTGGAACGGTCTGATGCGCGGCTATGGACGATCAGATAGGGCTCAGGCCCTAAAGTCGCTGTCAGGGCTGAAACGTCTAGAGGTGTGTGGACCGCGTCCCGGGCTTGGGCGTGCGAAGCCTGAAAATCGAGCACATCCTCGGTTTTCAACGCGTTTCCTGCGCGACCCAGGCCGATCCGGGCACGGGTCAGACGCCGCAAATCCTGCCAGAGGTCTGCTGCGTGCGGCGGAATAGAGGGCGCGTTGCGGTCATCCGTCATGTTCAACGCGCCATTTCACCAAGAAGGGTCTGGCCGGGTGGAATATCCAGCATGCGCTCCGTTTGCGGATCATAGAGGCCCATTTTATCCAGCCAGCCAGCAAATTCCGGAGCGGGCTTGAGGCCCAGAAGCTTCCGAAGGCTCAGAAGGTCATGGAACGACAGGCTCTGGTAATTGAGCATGATGTCATCAGCTCCCGGCACCCCGATGAGGAACGTGATCCCAGCAGCTCCCAGCAGCACCATCAGGTTGTCCATATCATCCTGATCAGCCTCGGCATGGTTGGTATAGCAGGCGTCACACCCCATCGGGACGCCCAGCAACTTCGCACAGAAATGATCCTCCAGCGCGGCACGGATGATCTGCTTTCCATCATACAGATACTCCGGCCCGATGAACCCGACGACCGTATTGACGAGAAGGGGGTCATAGGCGCGAGCCACAGCATAGGCGCGGGCTTCTACAGTCTGCTGATCAACGCCATGATGGGCATCGGCGGAGAGTGCAGCGCCCTGACCCGTCTCGAAATACATGACATTTTTGCCGATGGTACCCCGGTTCAGCGCTCGGGCGGCCTCATGGGCTTCCTTGAGAATTGAGAGGCTGACTCCGAAGCCTTCATTGGCTTTCTGGGTGCCTGCGATGGACTGAAACACCAGATCAACCGCGCCGCCACGGTTCATGATTTCGAGTGTGTTGGTGACGTGCGTCAGAACGCATGTCTGTGTGGGAATGTCATAGCGCTGGCGGGCTTGGTCCAGCATTTCCAGCAGGGCAAGACCATTGGAGACGCTGTCTGTTGCCGGGTTGATGCCAATGACGGCATCGCCCATGCCACGCAAAAGACCATCAAGCGTAGAAGCGGCAATACCCCTCAGATCATCTGTAGGATGGTTGGGTTGCAGACGTGTGGACAGACAACCTTCGAGGCCGATGGTATTGCGAAATTTTGTGAGGACGCGGATCTTGCGCGACACTGTAATAAGATCCTGATTTCTCATGATCTTACTGACAGCAGCGGCCATTTCCGGTGTGATGCCTGGAGCTAAGGCTGCCAGTGCTTCTGTCGTGGCGTCTTCGGACAGCAGCCAGTCCCGGAAGCCAGCAACAGTCAACGATGAGAGCGGGGAGAAGGCGCTCTGGTCGTGTGTATCCAAAATCAGGCGCGTCACGTCATCCGTTTCGTAAGGGATGAGTTCTGATTTCAGGAATGTGTCGAGGGGGAGGTTTGCGAGAGCGTAACGGGCGGCAACGCGTTGAGCATCGGAAGAGGCAGATAGGCCCGCGAGTTCATCACCAGAGCGGGCAGGAGACGCTTTGGCCAGCAGCGTCTTCAGATCATCAAAGGTATACTGTTCCCCTCGCAGGGTGCATCTGTAAGCCATGGCCAGAGTCCTCTGCCTTTGCTCATCCCGAAAGTCGCATTTGGGAGAATCAAGGTTTTGTCCGTTATCGCAATTATATCTCTTTCGGACCGAGTTTGACTTGACCCGAAACAACAACGTTTTGACATTTGACGACAATGCGGCCAACACTCGTGTCAAGTGAGCAGCAACAGGAAGACACCATGTCATCCTTTCCAAAGTCTTCCGGATCAGACGTCTATGTCCTGGCGGCCGCCGCTGCCGGTGTGGAAAAATTCCTTACGGAGCAAGGCGGAGACATGGACCGGATCGCAGGGCGGTCGGGTCTTTCAACGCATCAATTCGCCATGCCAACAGATGCATTGAATCTGGGGGCGTACTGCCGTCTGTTTTCCGAAGCCGAAACAGATACGCAGGACGGAAACATCGGTCTGCATTTCGGGCAACAGTTCAGACCACGACAACTCGGCCTGATTGGTTATATCGCGCTTTGTTCGGACACAGTGGAGCTGGCGGCACGAAATCTGACGGCTTATTTCGGATACCATCAGGCCCAGACTATTACACGATTTGTTGAAACGGATGACCTCGTCCGGCTCGAATATATGATTGCGGACACAGCAATTCAGGACAGACGGCATGATGCCGAACTGACGATGGGCATGTTTGCGAATATTTTGAGAGTTGGTCTCGGTACGGACTGGTGCCCGCAGGAAGTTCTCTTCGCTCATCAGCAACCGGAACAGGCTTCTGAGCATCGAGAGGCGTTTCAGGCCGATATACGCTTCTCTGCCGGGATGAATGCTCTTGTGTTCCGGAAAGAGCAGCTGAGAACGCCCATGCCAGACGCCGATGCAGCTCTTCTAGAGGTGATGAAATCTTCACTTGTGACTTTGGCGCGGGGGGCGGGGCACACAGTGCCCGAGTCAGGTCCAAGCCTTAAAGAGCAGGTTATGATGCATATCCGGAAATCAATGCCGCAGGGTGGCTGTGAGTTCTGGGACGTGGCAGAAAAACTGTCTCTCTTGCCTTGGACTCTTCAACGTAGACTTGCCCAACTCGGCCTTTCTTATTCCGGACTACTGGATGAAACACGCCAGATAGATGCCTTGCGATATCTCGCAGAGCCGGAGAGAGATGTCAGTGAGATTGCGTCTCTCCTTGGATATACCGAAACCAGTGCTTTCAGCCGTGCGTTCAGAAGATGGTTTGGGGTCTCCCCGCGGGTCTGGAGACAGCAGAACAGCGTTTCAGCGAGCTAACTGATGGTCGCACGTTCATCCGTCCGTGTGGTATGGAAGAGGAATGAGTGTTGAAGTCATGCCCGGCCTGTCCCTGCGGGAAGAGGACCTAAAAGTTACCTATATTCTGGCGTCTGGCCCAGGTGGACAGAACGTCAACAAGGTTGCGACAGCCGCGCAACTTCGTTTCGATGTCGCTGGTTCTGCTGTTCTGTCGGAGCGGATACGAACCCGTCTTCTGGAAATCGCGGGTAGTCGGGCGACCCGGGATGGGGAAATTGTGCTGACCGGGAGGCGCTTTCGAACGCAGTTACGCAACCGCGAAGACGTCATTGAGCGTTTGGCGGAAATGATCCGTGAAGCCGCGCATCGACAGGCCTACCGGGTGCCGACACGCCCCGGAAAAGGAGCACGGCAGCGCCGACTGGATGGAAAAGCCCATAGGGCCGGGATCAAACGCAATCGTCGTATCCGGCTTGATGATTGAGAGGGAGAATAGATACATGACGTTCCAGCTTTCTGCCCTGGAATGGGGCGCAGGACCCAAGGTTCTTGAAGTCTTTCTGGAACCGACCTGCCCATTTTCCGTCAAGACCCTACGTAAAATACCAGATCTCCTTCAACTTGCGGGGCAAGACCGTCTGACGGTTCGCGTGCGGCTCCAGTCCCAGCCGTGGCATATGTTCTCCGGCGTCATTGTACGGGCCATTCTGGCTGCATCTTCGCTGGACGAGGGCCGGGACGCTGCGTTAGCCGTCATGACGGCTGTTGCAGATCATCGGGAAGAGTTCGAATTTACCGATCATTGCCGTGGACCGAATATGGACACTACACCGGCAGACATTCTACAGCGTATTGAGGTTTATAGCGGTGTCCCACTTGCTGAGGCCTTTGTTCGTCCCGAGGTGACGGCAGTAGTCAAATGGCATGCTCGTTACGGTCGCCAGAACGGTATCCATGTCTCGCCAACCTTCATGGTGGATGGTCTGATTGATCCAGCCTTCAGTAGTGGCGACAGTGTGGACGAGTGGGGAGACAAGCTGTTTCCCGTAAAGGACTGACGAGACAGAGAGATTGGACGTTATGCGGCTTCTTCAATACAGTCGCCACAACGTTTAGCAGTCAGGACTTTTCAATGACTTCCAACCTCTGGACCAGAGCGGCTTTCGCACTCTCGTTTGCCGCGCTCGTTGGCACTGAAGCACATGCTGCCGCAGAAAATCCGTTCTTCAGCGCCAGCACACTCCCGTATCAGGCTCCCCGCTTTGACCTGATCAAGGACAGTGATTACGCGCCCGCTTTTGAGCGCGGTATGGCAGATCATCTGCGCGAGATCACAGCGATTGCCAACAACAAGGCCGCTCCGACATTCGAAAACACGATTGTCGCCATGGAGAAGTCAGGTCGTCTGCTGGATCGTGTGCAGGAGACGTTCTTTGGTGTTTATCAAGCCAATAGTGATGCCGAACTGGACAAGGTTGAAAGCCGTGAAGCGCCACGTCTGTCTCAGCATGAAGATGAAGTCTATCTGAATGAGCGCCTGTTTGCGCGCGTAAAGGCAATCTACGATGCTCGCGCAAGCCTCAATCTGAATGCAGAGCAGGCGCAGCTTCTGGATGTTTATTACCAGCAGTTCGTTCATGCGGGCGCCCAGCTTTCCAAAGCGGACAAGGTCAAGCTGAGGGCCATCAACACGAAACTTGCTAATCTTGAATCTGCCTATCAGCAGAAGCTGATTGCCGCTGCAAAAAATGGCGCTCTGGTCGTTGATAGCAAGGAGGCGCTTGCAGGACTGGATGACGGGACGATCGCCTCCGCGCAGAAAGACGCTGAAAGCCGCAAGCTTTCCGGTAAGTGGGTTCTGCCGCTCCAGAACACAACGCAGCAGCCAGCGCTGGAAAACCTGAGCAAGCGCGAGACGCGTCAGGCCTTGTTCGATCAGAGCTGGAACCGTGCAGAGAAGGGCGACAAGAACGATACGCGGTCCACAATCGCAGAACTCGCCCAGCTTCGGGCGCAGAAGGCGGCCCTGTTCGGCTACCCGAGCTTTGCGGCCTACACGCTGTATGATCAGATGGCGAAGACGCCGGAAGCTGCCGAAAATTTCATGAAGCAGCTTGTTCCTGCGGTTGCAGCTGAACAGAAGCGAGAAGCTGGTGTGTTGCAGGACGCCATCCATCGGGATGGTGAGAACTTCACACTAAAGCCCTGGGACTGGAGCCGTTACGCGGAGCAGGTCCGCCATGAGAAGTATGCGCTCAACCAGGATGAAGTGAAGCCATATTTCGAACTGAAGACCGTTCTGACAGACGGTGTTTTCTTTGCCGCCAACCAGCTTTACGGAGTGACCTTCAAACAGCGCACTGACATCCCGGTTTATAACCCTGATGTCATGGTGTTTGAGGTTTTTGATAAGGATGGTTCACAGCTTGGCCTGATGTATTTTGATTACTTCAAGCGTGATACCAAGTCGGGCGGCGCATGGATGTCCAATTTCGTTGGTCAGTCCACCCTGTTGGGCACGAAGCCGGTCATCTACAACGTAGCCAATTTTACAAAGGCCGCACCAGGTCAGCCGCAGCTCATCACGTCTGACGACGTGACAACCATGTTCCATGAGTTTGGGCATGCCTTGCATGGACTGTTTGCCAGCCAGACATATCCTTCGATTTCAGGGACCAGTGTCGCACGGGATTTCGTTGAGTTCCCGTCTCAGTTTAACGAGAACTGGGCGCTCGATCCGAAGGTGCTCTCCCATTACGCTCGGCACTACAAGACTGGCGCTCCGATGCCGCAGGAACTGGTCGCCAAGATCAAGAAGGCTGCCCGTTTCAATCAGGGCTATGCCCTGGGTGAGATCGTCGCTGCAGCAGAGCTGGACATGAAATGGCATGCCCTCCCGGCGTCAGCACCACGTCAGGATGTGGACAAGTTTGAAGCTGACGCCCTGAACAGCATGGGACTGGACGTGGCCAACGTGCCACCGCGTTACCGTTCGAGCTACTTCCTGCATATCTGGTCCAATGGCTATTCGGCCGGATACTATGCATATCTGTGGACCGAAATGCTGGATCAGGATGCCTTTGCTTGGTTCACGCAGCATGGTGGCTTGACGCGTGAGAATGGTCAGCGTTTCCGCGACATGATCCTGTCCAAAGGGCATACGATGGATTATGGCCCGATGTTCAGTGCATTTTACGGGAAAGACCCGGATATTGAGCCGATGCTGGCGCATCGCGGCCTGACGGCTGATAGCCAAAAGTGAGATGTTACGGGCGGGTGGGAGACCAGCCGTCCGTAAGTGTCTTTAGAAACTGGATGATTTGACTGCGCTCCTGAGGCGTCAGGGCAGGTGGGTCATTTGGTTTTCGATCCATCGGTGCGTCCGTGCGATCAAGGTTAGAGCGATACTGAGGCGGGATATCATCCGGAACCTGAAGATGACCGTGTGCGTCACGGCTGTAGAAGCGTTCTGGGTGGATGTCGCGTAGGACGTAGAAGTCCAGAACCTGATGAAGGTCATGAAACACGCCATTGTGGAAGAATACCTTGCGCTTTGCCACATTGCGGAGGGTGGGTGTCGCGAACATACCGCAATAGGCCGATGACGTTTCGACACCTCCCGGCATGACTTCACACAATCCCAGATCGAAATGCCCCGTGTCGTACGGCCCCATCAAAGCCTGATTGCGCGGGGCGCCCAATGCTTCGTATTGGCGATCCGTGAGAAGTGGTGGGAGATTACCGGGAAGCGGACGATCCAGGTGACAGGCTGCGCAGTTGCCTTTTGTTGGATCGTTGAAGAGCCGATATCCGGCACTCTCTTCTGGTGTGAAACGGGCTTTCCCTTCAAGCCAGGCATCGAACTTGCTGTCATAGGCATGAAAAGATGGATCTTCGATCTGGTAGCGCGCAAGAGCAAACAAGGCTTCAGACAGCAGCAGGTCTGGGGATGCGTCAGTCGCGGGGCCGCCTAGAGCCTTCAGCCGTTGGATATACTTGGCATTTCCAAGCCTATGAAGCGCAATCTCCGGAGTAGAGGCCATTTCAGCCGGATCATAAAGGGGGCCTGAAGCCTGCTGCTGGAGCGTATCGGCCCGACCATCCCAGAACATTCCTCCTTGAGGCACCATACTGATCGTTGGGGACGCGGCTGCATTCTTTGGTGACCGACTAGCATCGGGTGCTGCCGAAGCCAGAACGGGTGCCGTCTCACTTTCTGGATTATCCGGACCAATGCTGAAATTTGGCACGTGCTCCAGATATGTCAGGGAAGGAATGGCTCTGCGGCCATGGCTTGCCAGTGTTGGGCCTCCCAGAAACACGGAAGCAGCACCGGCAGGCCCGTAATGATGTTTTGGGCTGTGACAGGATGCACAGGACAGACGTCCTGACCCTGAGAGCAAGGGGTCGTAAAAGATTTCACGCCCGATCTTCGCCATCTCGGAAAGAGGTGCATGAGCCGGCCGATGTAATTCGACCGGACATGGATTGCTGCCGTCCCGGGTTGGCAAACATTGATCCGAAGCGGCGGCTTGACTGGCTAGCATGGCGGACATTAGGCCGCCAGTCAGCGCCGCTTTGAAAGAACGGAATAAAACGGTCAAAGCGATGTAGCAGGAGCCTGTTGAACAGGTTCACCTGTCTCCGGATTCAGAAAAACGGGTGTGAGGTGTGGTGTCTGCTTGAAGTCGAACAGATCAGATAGATCGGTAGCCTCTGCGTCAAACGATCCTTGCCCAAGACGCTTACCGTGAAGCCAGTTATCTTCAATGAAGCGGGTGATGGAACTCTGGGTAATCTGGGTATGACTGACGTAATTATGCTTGGCCCATGGAGACAGCACGATTAGAGGAATTCTGGTTCCCGGACCACAACGACCGTTGACCGGCTGACCAGATACACCGGTTGAAGCTGGTGCCGTACCGCAGCGTCCGGGTCCATTGAGCTGATCTGCCGGATTATCATAGGAGCCGTGGGTTGGCGTGACATAAGCATGATCGTACCAGCCATCGGAATCATCGTAAGCGATTATAATGGCCGTATCGTGCCATTGCGGGCTTTGCTGAATGAGATTGATAGCGTTCACCACGCCCTGCTGTTCGTCCAGTGGGTTCGAATAGCCGGCATGGCCATCCTGAAAGGCTGGCATTTTCAAAAATGATACGGCAGGAAGATTTCCTGCCACGGCGATTTTATAAAAATCTTCCACGTCATATTGATGGTTAGCCGGATCCCGGTGGATACCATCCTGCTGAAACGTACGCCCGATGGCGCTTAGCGATGATGGCCTCGCATGCGTCGGATTGGACGTTGTGGCGTAATACTGGAACCAGTTGTGATGAGGAATGTAATCAACCACATTCTGGGCCACGACAGAAGAATAGGTTTGGCGCTTGCAGCCTGTCGTGCCGTCAGCGTTATGAGCGGTCAGATCAAACCCACCCATAAACCCCCCCCCAGTCAGGGTCGTTTAGTTCAGCAGGTAGCCGATTTTCCGGCTGGTCCTCATTACCTGTTCGGTCGGAACAGAGCAGACATCTCCAGCCGGATCGATATCATTAACCATGGTCCAGCCACCTTGCCCGTCCGGAATGAACGGTGACTGGACAGTTAGGGTGGACCGCCCCTGCGAGCTTTTAACGATCTTCATGCCATTGGTTTGCCCGGAGACCACTTCCAGAGCACCAGGAGTGGAGGGGCCATAAGTGTCCGTATAGGTGGCGTCACTCATGGCGAAATTCTGAGCGTAGTTCCACAAAGCCGTAACGGTGTTACCGTCAAAATAGCCCATCACCTGGCCGCGCGTTGAGAAAGCTCCGACGCCCCCCGGCGCACCACGACCGGTGTGACGAGGGAACAGGTCTGCCAGCCCATGATGATAAGCCTGTTGCTCAGCCGTGTAGGCGTGGTTCTGATCAGCAGTGCTGGCCTGTGTTCTGTCTAGACGGAAGGGCAAAGACGCATCTCGGCCGTTTTCAGCGCGAGTGTTAGGGTTTTTTAGCAGAAGAGCGGCCGCGATGAGCGTATTGGCGTTCGGCGTGGCTGCCGCCGCATGAAAAGCAGGCTCTCCGGCAGGGTTCGCTGCCGATGGATACGTTCCGAAGTAATGATCGAAGGAGACGTTCTCCTGATAGATCACGACCAGATGATGAATTGGAGTTATTGCCTCCGGAGGCTGCGTTTCAGCGGCATGGGCCGGGGCGTGCAGGAATGGGAGGAGCGTGGTGAGGAGGAGAGCTGAACGTAAAGTCATGCAGGCAGAAATCTAGCTTCTCTGGTGAGACTGGGAAGTGCGGCGTTTGTTATCTTGTTCTGTACTGGCAAACAGGAGGTGGAGGCTAGAACTTTTGTCCTGTGCGATCCGGTTGTTCCAGGCGGTCATGAGTGTTTCCCGCCAGAGTTCGTGAGGCTGCTTTAACGTGGACTGGTTCATTGGAAAGCCTTCTTGATGAAGCAGGCGACAGAGCCAATGGCACCATAGCGGACGAATGAGCGGGGAAATATTATGGTTTGATTAAATAGAAACCAAATATACTTTTATTTTGGTATGACATCTAAAATTCTGCACTTTGCCATTGCGTCAACAGGGTCGATCATTGCGTTTGGGGTGTGCTTTTTTCTGGCCCATTTGTTTGATCTTGCCAATAGCTTCCATGTACTGAAAATGCTGGTGTGACGGTCATTGGCATGAATTCTCTCAAGCTGAAGAGCGCAGTTGTCTGGCCCGGCCTGATGAATCTTCTGGGTTTGTTGCTTGGCAGTATTGCAGTTGCTTACACCTTGGTAGAATTGTTGCTACACAATGTTCGATCGTCCCAAAACTCTGGCGCTCGAATGATGGTCGCCCTGTTTAGTAAGGATCTCCCCTAGACTCTGCCAACGTGATGGTTTGGTATCTTCTCAGTTATGCTGGATTATACAGTTTGCGGATGCTTACTCCTCAATACTGCGCCCGGGTTTGGTGAAAATCTGTTCTTGAAACGCGAGATATTTTTTCTCAGTATTCGGACATAGGACCTGAAACCGTTTTCAATCTAAATCACTATAAATAAACAGGTTATTTGATTATGTTCGGGTAGCGGTAGCAATTCGTCATTTGGATAAAAAGTGTCTACACATTCTTCAATAACTGAAGAAGCCTAATACGTTGATCCGATAGGGTTAAAATGTAGAATTTCGTAACACCAGACACTATTCCGGGGTATAGGGTGGCAGCGTACGTCTTGTACCTTACTATACCGGTTATTTAATAGTGCTGTACCTGTGAGGTTGGAGACGTCACACTTTTGTCCGTTCACTGGAGGTGTCTTCTGGTGCGATCTGACACTGACCAGTCGAAATGGGGCTGCCGAGGAAGACAAACTTTCTAATTGCTCGTCATTCCAAAGGAACAATTGGGCCTGCTAGGTAGGCCCAATTGTAGAAGGGTATTTACCAGACGGTAAAGCCTGCATCGACGTTGACGATGGCACCGGTCATGAGGCTGGCGGCATCAGAAGCGAGGAATTGAACGACGGACGCCACTTCATCCGGTTGACCCACTCGGCCCATTGGGGTTCCGGCGATCCAGGCATCATAGAGTTCCGGCTTTTCCATACCGAAACGCGTCAGGGTTGTCTCAATGTAAGTCGGGGCTACGGCATTGGCGCGAATGCCATGAGGGGCCCATTCTGCGGCCAGCGAACGAATATACTGATGTACGCCCGCTTTTGAGGCGTTGTAAGCAGCCTGTTGCTGCGGGCGATTGACGATTTGTCCGGACATGGAGCCAATCGCAACGATGGCGCCCTTTTTCTGCTCGATCATGATCCGGCCAACAGCCTGACAGCATCGGAACATGCCGTTCAGGTTGATGTCCACCTGTTTGAGCCACTGCCCATCCGTCATATCTTCTGCTTTGACCTCTGAAATACAGATACCGGCACAGGCAACCAGAATATCCAGATGCCCCTCTTTCTCGTGAAGGGTTTTGATTGCGGACTGAACGCTCTCCGTGCTGGTGACATCCATCCGGATGCTATCCACATTCAGGTCCTGCTTGCGCAGATCTTCCGCGGATTGTGCAGCAAGTGTTTCATCCAGATCTGCGATGATGACGCGTGCGCCTGCTTCTGCCAGAGCCGTGACGCAGGCGAGGCCAATATTCTGGGCACCGCCTGTGACCACTGCGACGCGACCGTCAAGGCGGAGTTTTTCCATGTACATGATGTCTATTCCTGGGAAGAAAATCAGGCGGCAAGGGGATGACGACGGCAGGCTTCGAACGCCAGGCCATCAGGGGCGAAAAGGTGGCAATGCTGCGGAGGAAGCTTTAGGCTGACCTGCGTGTCGACTTCGAGGGTTGTGAAACCGTCTGTCTGAACAACGATGATCTGCCCATCGGCACAGCGGACATGAACCAGCGTGATGGCGCCTAGGCGCTCGATAACCTCCACGATCCCCCTATCATCACTCGCGGGAGCCAGCTCAACGTGTTCTGGGCGAATGCCGACTGTAATCTTGGTTCCGGGCAAAATATCTGGTGGCGAGACGGGGACTTGAAGAAGAGTACCGTCCCGGAGCTGAACACTCGATCCGTCCTGCCCGCCATTCTGGAAGATCGCGGAGAAGAAGTTCATGGGAAGGGAGCCGATGAATTTGGCGACAAACAGGTTACGCGGGTGGTGATAAAGCTCCAGCGGTGAGCCAATCTGTTCCACAACGCCTTTCTGGAGAACCACGATCTTGTCCGCCATTGTCATGGCTTCCACCTGGTCATGGGTCACATAGATGGTGGTCGCGTTCAGCTTGCGATGGAGGGCCGAAAGCTCCACTCGCATCTGGCCTCGCAGGGCTGCATCCAGGTTTGAGAGAGGCTCGTCAAACAGGAAGACCTTCGGGTTACGCACAATGGCGCGGCCGATAGCAACACGCTGCCGCTGACCGCCTGAGAGCTGACCTGGCTTATGATGCAGGTAGGGTTCAAGCTGAAGCGTGGCGGCAACATGCTTGATCTTCTCGCTCCGTTCTTTCTCCGACACTCCAGCAAGCTTGAGGCCAAATTCCATGTTCTTGTAGACGTCCATGTGCGGGTAGAGCGCGTAGGACTGGAACACCATGGCAAGGCCGCGTTTTCCCGGTTCCACGTCATTAACGCGCTGACCGTCAATCAGAAGGTCTCCGGAAGTGATGTCTTCAAGGCCTGCAATCATACGAAGCAGCGTGGATTTTCCGCAGCCGGACGGGCCGACAAAAACCACGAATTCACGGTCCTCGATCGACAGCGAAATGCCTTTGATAATTTCTTCCGTAAGATAGGTTTTACGGAGGTTTTTGAGTTCAAGCGTTGCCATATATCAGGTCCCGTTCCTGAGCGTTTGGGGGACGGAGAATGCGAGGGTAGCCATCATTTGACGGCTCCGAAGGTGAGGCCCCGTACGAGCTGTTTCTGGCTGATCCAGCCCAGAACAAGGATCGGAGCGACTGCGAGTGTGGATGCGGCGGACAGCTTGCCGAAAAACAGCCCTTCCGGTGAGGAGAAGGAAGCGATGAATGCCGTGAGTGGAGCGGCATTGGAGGAGGTGAGATTGAGAGACCAGAAAGCCTCATTCCAACACAGGATCAGCGACAACAGGGCTGTGGAGGCGATCCCTGGCAGGGCAAGGGGAAGCAGGACCATTGTCATTTCCTGCCAGCGTGTTGCCCCATCCATGCGACCGGCCTCAAGAATTGGGGCAGGAACTTCCCGGAAGAATGTGAACAGCATCCAGACGATGATGGGCAGGTTCGTCAGCATGTTGACGATGGCCAGGCCTGTGCAGGTATCCAGAAGGTGGGTGCTGCGGGCCAGAAGATAGATTGGCACGAGTACGCCGACAGGAGGCAGCATGCGTGTCGACAACATCCACAGCAACGTTCCGCGTGTGCGCTTTGAGGGCATGAAGGCCATCGAGTATGCAGCCGGAATGGCAAGCAGGAGTGCCCCCACAGTAGCTCCGACCGAAATAATGACGGTGTTGAAGGTGAAGTGCCAGTAACTTGCGCGCTCGAACACTTCCGCGTAGCTGCTGAGGGTCGGCGCGAAGATCAGTTTGGGCGGTGTTGAGACCGCCTGAACTTCGCTCTTGAAGCCCGTCAAAATCATCCAGAAAATGGGAAAGAAGAGCCATAGCGCAATACCCCAGCCCAGACAGGTGACGGCGATTTTTGTGCTGCGTTTTGTCTTGATCGCCATCTCACACCTCCAGGTTGCGTGCGACGGAGCGCACGAGGAACATCGCGGCGACATTCGCAATAATGATCGCCAGGACACCACCAGCAGACGCGCCGCCGACATCAAACTGAAGCAATGCGCGGGAGTAGATGAGATACGCCAGGTTGGTGGATGCCACTCCAGGGCCACCTGCCGTCGTGACGGAGATCTCCGCAAAGATTGTCAGCAGATAAATCGTCTCGATCATCACGACGACGCTGATAGCGCGGCTGAGGTGAGGGAGGATGATATGACGGAACTGTGCGATCGGACCGGCACCATCCATCCGTGCGGCCTCCTTCTGCTCGCTATCCAGTGACTGGACGGCTGTAAGGAGAATGAGGACGGCGAATGGCAGCCATTCCCAGCTGACGATCATCATGACTGTCAGGAGCGGAAACCGGGCAAGCCAGTCAATTGGCGTCAAACCGACAGCCCGCATCATGGCGGAATAAACGCCATAGATCGGGTGCAGCATCAGGTTCTTCCACAGCAGGGCAGACACTGTCGGCATGACGAAGAACGGAGAAATGACCAGAACACGTGCAATGCCGCGCCCGAAGAACTCCTGATCGTAAAGGATGGCTAAAAGTGTGCCACCTCCTACGCTGATGATCAGGACGCCAACGACCAGAATAACTGTATGCAACAGGGAATACAGAAAATCTGGATCAGTCAGAAGGTACCAGTAGTTGCTGAAGCCAGCGAAGCCATGAAGCGTCGGGTCAATCAGATTGTAGTTGATCAGCGAGTACCAAAGCGTCATCGCCAGTGGGACGAGGGACCAGACGAGAAGAATCAGAACGGCAGGCGAAAGGAGCAGAAGCCCCGTTCGCTTGCCTTTGCGTTCTGATGCCCCTTTTGGGGGGCTGTGTTCTAGAACTGCCTGCATGGCACTCTGCCTTACTTGGCGCGGCCAGACTGGCGCAGCGAACGGGTGACAGAAGATTGTGCTGCAGTCAGTGCCTGATCCACGGTCATCTGCCCGGAAAGGGTCGCGGCGACCGTCTGCCCGACCTGAGTACCAACTGCCTGGAATTCAGGAATTCCGACAAACTGCGCTCCGGTATAGGGGCGCGGTTCTGCTGTTTGTCCACTCGGATCGGCAGTCTTGATCGCGTTCAGAACGAACGACGCAAACGGGGCTGCTATCTGGTACTCGGGGGCAGCATATGTTGAGGCGCGGGTTCCAGCGGGAACGGCAACCCACCCCTTTCGGTCCGCAACCAGCTTCACGTATTCCTTGGAGGTTGCCCATGTGATGAAGGTCTGGGCGTCCGTGCCCTGATGAGAACTGACGGGAACGGCAAGGCTCCAGCTCCACAACCATGTTGGTCCCTTGCCATAGGGGCCTTTAGGAGCCGAGGCGAAGCCGACCTTGTCGGCTACCTGAGACTGTTTCGGATCGAACAGAAGACCGCCGGCAACGGTGGAATCAATCCAGATGCCGCAATGTCCGCTCGCGAAGAGCGCCAGATTTTCATTGAATCCGTTGGATGTGACGCCCGGTGGGCCGTCTTCCTTCAGCGCCGAGACGTACCATGTCAGGGCTTTTTTCCATGCGTCTGACGTCAGCATTGGCTTCCAGGACATGTCGAACCACTGGGCACCGTATGTATTCGCCAGCGACGAGACATAGGCCATGTTCTCACCCCAGCCAGGCTTGCCACGAAGACAGATGCCATAGACCTGTCCTGATTTGTCTGTGATCTTGTCAGCAAATTGCCGGATCTGATCGTAGGTAGGTGCGTCTGGCATCGTCAGACCGGCTTTCTGGAACAGATCCTTGCGGTAGTAGGTCATAACGCTCTCGGCATAGAAGGGGAGGGCGTAAAGCTTGCCGTCTGATGTCAGGGCTTCCCGAACCGATGGCAGCACATCGCTAATATCGTATGCTGCGTCCGGCTTGATTTCTGTGAGCCATCCCTGTTTCGCCCAGATGGGAACTTCGTAATTCCCGATCGTCACAACGTCGAACTGACCGGTTTTCATGGCAATGTCGGTTGTGACGCGCTGGCGTAGAACATTCTCTTCGAGAGTCACCCAGTTGAGATGAATATCGGGATGAGCTTTTTCAAACTCCTGCGATAGCTGACGCATGACGATCATGTCCCCGTTGTTCACGGTTGCGATTGTCAGGGTGCCTGCGGCTTGCGCAGTGGAAAGAACTGAACCGCTCAAGAGAACTACAAGGGTGCAGGCTGTTTTCAGACGGGACATGGAACTCAGACCTTTGAAAAAAGAGCCGCGAACGGAGTTACGCACGACAGCTTGGGTTTTCGGGAGGCAGATCAGTGAGTGGACGTTATTTCTAAAGCATCCTGCATTTTCTGACGCCATGCGAGCTGGCTTTCTAGCATGTCGTGACAGATGGAACGTTTGGCAGCGTGGTAAGTCTTCGTTTTCACATCTGGCAGGATTTCGCTGCCAGCATGGCTCATTTGTGCCATAGCTGCGCGCAGAGTGGCATATTGGCCGCTAGCGACAGCTCCCAGAATGGCCGCCCCGAGAAGAACGGAATCAGGCTCTTTGGGGAGGAGGATACGACAGCCGGTTGCATTTGCATGTTCGCGCAAGAAGATCGGGTTCTTGGTGCTTCCTCCCGTGGCCAGAATTGTGTCGATCCGGTAGCCTTGGGCGTTGAGAGCATCAATGATGTCCTGCGTGCCGTAAGCCAAACCCTGGAGGGTAGCCAGATAGAGCTTGGCGAGATCATCCGGCGTCGCTGACAAAGCGAGGCCGCTGATAACGCCCTTCAGATCCGGGTCTGCATGGGGAGAACGATTTCCATGGAAATCTGGCAGCAGGTGAAGATTGGCTGTACTGCTTCCTGGCAGTTTCCGGGCTTCCAGCTCTTCAATCCGGGTATTGAGGAGGGCATAGATATTACTGCCTGATTGCTCAGCCTGCTGTTTGAGCCCAGGGCCCGCGGCATGGTGAGAAATCACGAAATCAATCAGCGCTCCGGTTGCTGACTGACCTGCTTCATTCAGCCACATATCCGGGACCATGGCGTTCCAGTAAGGCCCCCATACTCCGGGCACGAAACGGGCCTCCTTTGACGCCGCCATATGGCAGCTGGATGTGCCACAAATTAAAGATATTGAGCGCTCAAGAACGGCATCAGAAATTGTGCCTTCCGCTTCGATACCCAGAATGCCAAGCCCACCAGCATGAGCATCAATTGCTGAAACACCAACGGGAATACCAACTTCTAACCCTAGTTCCGCCGCTGTCTGAGGGCTCAAACCATCCCCGACGACACCCCCAAGCGGGCGAATGTCATTGCCGATCCGGGCGTAGTTGTCAGCCGTGAGGTCTTCCAGACCAATAGCCTTGAAATATGTGTCATCCCATCTGTCTTCATGGGCCAGATAGGTCCATTTGCAAGCTGTTGAACAGGCTGAACGGGACAGGGATCCGGTTGCGCGCCAAGTCAGGAAGTCGGGGAGGTCAAAGAAATGGCCGGCTCTGGCGAAAATGTCGGGAAGATTACGCTTCAGCCACAGGAGCTTCGGCGTCTCCATTTCCGGAGAAATTCTTCCCCCGACATAGCGCAGGACATCGTATCCACCGTTATTAATTTCGGCAGTTTCTTTCAGTGCACGGTGATCAGCCCAAAGAATAATGTCCTGCTCTGGTGCACCTTGCGGGTCCACCGAGAGCGGCTTGCCGTTCCTATCAAGTACGACAAGGGAACAGGTGGCATCAAAGCCGATCCCGATGATGCGGAAAGGTTCAGTGAGCGTAGAAAGCGCAGTGCGGGTGGCTGTACAGACCGCAGCCCAGATGTTTTCGGACGACTGCTGTGCGAAATCCGGGGCCGGTGACCACGTTCTGGTTGGCTGCACCGCAGAGGCCATTTTCTGCCCGGTCAGGGTGAAAATGCCAGCGCGTGCACTGCCAGTCCCAACATCAATTCCAAGAACCAGATCCATACAGCACACCTAAAGCTGACAAACACACATAAAACACGCTGTTGGTGGGGATAATCCAGAAAGAAGGACCGTCAAATCTCAAAGCGAACATTCTGAAATGTTACGTTCAATAAATCTGAGGTGTGCTTCTTTCGGCAGGAATAACGGCCACACAACAACATATAACGTTATTCATGTTACATATATCATTTTCACTGTCCAGCATACGAGATGGGATTTTCATCAACCAAAGGTCGGTCTCGCTAAAAGATGATATTTTAGCGCTCAGGATTCTCCGAGAACGCCAGGAAAAACCCTGAGCAGACAGATATTAGGATTGAGCCAGTGCAGGCACTGGAGCACGTTCTGCAAGCAGGCCTTTTGACTTGAGTTCAGCCCAGAAGTCTTCAGGGATAGGCTGAGCAAACCACTCCAGGTTCTGCTTGAGTTGGGTCACATTTCGTGTGCCCGCGCAAAATGAAGAAATCGAGGGGTGTGCCACCACAAACTGAAGTGCAGCGGCAGGGAGTGAAACGTCATAATCCTCGCAGACTGCCTCAATTTTCTTGACGCGATCCAGAATGTGTCCGGGCGCAGGGGAGTAATTGTACTTCGCGCCCGGAACCGCTCCTGTTGCCAGAATTCCTGAATTGAAACCTCCGCCAACAATAAGGGTGGCGCCTCGCTGTTCACAGAGAGGTAGGAACTCGTTCAGGGCGTCCTGTTCCAGCAAAGTGTATCGACCTGCCAGAAGGAAGCAGTCGAAATCACGTTGCTGAAGAGCAGCATGGCAGACTTCCCATTCATTCACACCAACACCGACGGCTTTAACGACACCTTCTGATCGAAGTTTTTCCAAAGCGCGCCAACTCCCGTCCATTGCCTGCCGAAAGGCTTCTGGCTGATCGGGACCATGCGTAAATCGGTCGATATCGTGGATGAAAGCGACATCGATGTGCTCGAGCGCGAGCCTTTGAAGGGAGTCTTCAAAAGCTCGCATCGTTCCGTCGTAGCTGTAGTCAAAGGTCATTTTGTTGGGGGCGGCATTAACCCAAGGAGCAAAGTCAATCTCGGTCCTGCGAGCAGAATGCAGCGTTCGCCCAACTTTTGTCATGACGACGAAATCATCTCTATTTTTCCAACGGAGGGAGTGCCCGAGCCTGAGCTCTGCCAGCCCATGGCCATACATGGGGGACGTGTCATAGAGGCGAATGCCAGCAGTCCAAGCCTGTTGGATCATCTCATCTGCCTCCTGATCTCCAACCTCCTGAAGAAAATTCCCCAGAGGGGCAGTGCCGAAGGCAAAAGCTGTAACGCTAAAGTCTTTTCGTCCGAATTTACGACGCTCTGAAGGGTTCATGGTCGCTCCTCCTGATGGGATGATCGTGCTGTGCGTGGGATCGTGATGGGGAAAGACCGCTGGTCACAGCAGATCATCAGGGGGCTTCCGAACATCTGCAGTTTACGTTGTGATGAGGGGCTCGTTCGCGTGAGCACAGAAATTTTATTGCCGGGAAGGTTAAACTGTTGGAGTGGTTTTTAATGCTTCGGTTTTTGCTGTTAGCTGGAATGCGGAACTGGCGATTGCTGTTTGGCGCTCTTCCTGCCATTCAGGGCCCATGACGAATAACAGGCACTTTGAGATCTTTCTTGCTGCTCCTCCGGGACTGGAAGAGACCCTTTGCTCCGAAGTCCGGATGAAGGGCTTTCGCCAGCCAAAAGTCGTACCCGGCGGGGTGACACTGCGAGGAGGGTGGCCTGAAGTCTGGCGAGCCAATCTCTGGATCAGAGGAGCTAGTCGGGTACTGGCACGCGTGGCGCAGTTCAAGGCGGAGTATCTGTCTCAACTTGAAAAACGCGCACGGGAGATTAAGTGGTCGGAAGTGCTGCGTCCGGATGTTCCGTTCAAGGTGGACGTCTCCTGTTCGTCTTCACGGATCTATCATAGCGGTGCGGCGGCAGAGCGTATTTCCAAGGTTGTGACGGAAATCTTGGGTGCATCTGCTGAAGCTGATGCTGATGTAGTTCTACGTGTCAGAATTGATCAGAATTTCTGTACCGTCAGTGTCGATACGTCGGGGGATCTTCTGCACAGGCGCGGGCATAAAGAGGCGGTCAATCGCGCTCCCATGCGAGAAACCCTGGCTTCGCTTTTCCTGAGGAAATGTGGATACGATGGTCAGGAAACCGTAGTGGACCCCATGTGCGGTTCGGGGACCTTCGTGATTGAGGCTGCCGAGATCGCGTCTCGCCTCAATCCTGGGCGCTCAAGACACTTCGCCTTCGAGCAACTCGCGACGTATGACGAAGCTGCGTGGCAGACAATGCGCTCCGTCAAAAGTGAGCGTGCACCCGGTTTCTGCTTTTACGGAAGTGACAGGGATGCCGGTGCGATTGCCATGAGCGAGGCTAATGCCTTGCGGGCTGGGGTTGCGGAGTGCACGGAGTTTCGTCAGGCCACAATCAGTGAAATCAGCCCGCCTGATGGAAGTGCTCCCGGATTGGTTATTCTAAATCCTCCTTATGGGACACGTATCGGCGATAAGGCGAAGTTATCTGCGCTGTATCGTGCTCTGGGGCAAAGACTTAAAGAACACTTTAAGGGATGGCGTGTGGGTATTCTAACGACAGAAGTTTCACTGGCCCACGCAACGGGGCTTCCGTTTCTTCCCATCGGGGCTCCCATTCCGCATGGTGGTTTGAAAGTGTTTCTTTTTCAGACAGAAGCGCTCGTGTAATCTTGGAGAAAGTACTCTACCCGTTCAATGAAGAGCGCGGTGAATGGATTGGAAATCTTGGACCGCGCCACGATTGAGAGGGTCTGGGGTTGGGTCCCGTGCTCGTTGAGAGACAGGAACTTAAGCTTTCCTTCGGCTTTCTCCTGAATGATGTCCAATGGTGTCAGGAAAGTGATATGCCCAGGGGAAAGAGCCATCTGGCGCATTAGCTCAATCGAGTTGGTCTCGATGGCCGGCGTCAAGGTCAGATTTCGAGCTGCATAGAGATCTTCGAGGTGGGGTCGAATAGCCATGCTGGCATCAGCTACGGTTAGTGGCCACGCGTTGCATTCTTCGAGGGTAATGGATTCCTGATGGGCGAGGGGGTGATGGACGCTCATCACCACGCCTAGGGGAACCGTGCGCGACGTCTGCACAACGAGGCTGTTGTCCACGGGAATATCAAACCCGATGCCAATATCGGCCTGCCCATTTTTGACAGTCTCGACGAGATCATGCGTGCCGTAAGTGCTGACATGAATGCGAACGTTTTGGTGTGTGTTGTGAAAATCAGCCAGAGCAAGCGGCAAAAAGGTCGAGATGGGACCTACCATCGTAGCGATAGAAAATTCCCCGCGTTTGAGACCTTTCAGATCTTCCAAAACTTGCCGCGTGAGGTTCATGTTTTTGAGCGTCTCGCGGACGTGAGCAAGCAGGATTTCTCCCGCAGCCGTCAAAACCAGTTTGCGGGGAAGTCTCTGGAATATGGGAGTGCCCAGATTATCTTCCAGCGTCAGGATCTGCCGATTAATCGCAGTTGAGGCAACGTTTAGCTGTTCGCCTGCCTTTCGGATGGATCCGCAGCGGGCAACCGTATCCAGATAGATGAGAAGGCGGCTATGGAGCATCGTAGTTTTCGTACCGAAAAGATGCAGACTAAGAACGTTCCGAAGATCTTTCAAGGAAAGATGGAAAACATCTCTAACACCTCTGGTAGCGACAGTTTTCGTAATTGGAAGAGAACGTGTTGCATTAAGAACACACCTTGGGAACCGTTCGCCTTATGCCGCCATTATGATTGTGATCAGCACACATCTGATGCGAAAAACAGTAAAAATTTTAGAGCTAAAAATTCCTATAAGGAATTGAAATAAAACATATATTTTAAAAATAGAAGAGCAAGGTATGATCTAT